>JBBADY010000011.1:0-15969 GCA_041656215.1 Candidatus Dojkabacteria bacterium
AACGGCTCTTAACCGTTAGGTTCAGGGTTCGAGCCCCTGTACACCCAAAGCTAGGCTTACCAAGCCCATAGCTATGTAAATATGAGGTTTATACTTTTAATAGGGCAGAAACTAAAGACAGGCTTTGGACATATAAAGGTTGTTTTCTTTAAATCCTCTCTTTCTATAATACTCTCTTGTACCTATTGCAGATATAACTGCTAGTTTGTTAAAACCTTTCCTCTTCGCTATCTCCTCTGCAATTTGTATCATCTTCTTGCCTAATCCTAAGTGTTGAGATTCACCACTACTATCGTTACCAATATTAACTAGAGAACCATATACATGTACCTCCCTTATTATTGCATGATCAATTAACTCCTCAATATATGAATCTTTCTTAGGTAATGAAAGTCTTAAGAAGGAACATATCCTATCTGTCTTCTTAGTTTTGTAAGAAATGAAATACTCTGTAGAAACAGAAGTCTGATATTTAATACTTTCAAGTTCTAAATCATCCCATGTAACACTCTCATCCTTTATCTCTCTAGCTCTAATATCTACAATCTTTTTACCTTTATCAGAAATCTCTTTCTCCGCTATCTCTCTAAAGTTAGTAGCCTTGTTCCCATCCACTATCTCATTAGAAGGAATATCTCTGACTATCCTTGTTAATCTTGTATACCTTGGTGTAGTAGGTAGTATATTTAAGAAAAGCTCTAATAGCTGCTCTCTAGTATATGGTATATATTTACCCTCTCTGTAATATCTCTCTAAAAGTGTATTTTTGATAATAGAGGTGGGATATATCTTAAGCTCATCAGGCATATACTCTCTCTTCCACAATCTAGAGTAATCCTTTATATCCATCTTTACAGTAGAACCGTACAGGTTTGGCATCCAATGAGCATGAATCTTAAAACCAGCAAGTCGAAGCAATTCAAACGCTCTCTTTGTCTCTTTGGTAGTATGCCCTCTTCTGTTTAATTCCAGTATATTATCATCAAGACTTTGCACCCCTATCTGTATCTTAGTTGCTCCTAATCTTCTTAACCTTATTACCTCCTCCTTCGTTATGTAATCAGGTCTAGTCTCTAAAACTAAGCCTACATTTCTACATACAGCACTCTCATTAATATGTTGTACTTGTTCTAACCTCTCCCATGTAATCTTGTCTATACCCTCATCAGATTCGTAACTTCTTGCACCAAAGCTATTCATAGCGTCAAAACACCTCTTAACAAACCAAATGATATATCTCTCTGGATATACAGAGCATGTACCACCAAGGATAATTAATTCAATCTTATCTGTATTATGACCAATATTCTGTAAAGCCTTAATACGAAGATATGTCTGTTTGAAAGGATCAAAATCATTCTTTAGAGCTCTCTGTGCGCCCGGCTCCGAGGCAATATATGATTTAGGCATACCAATCTCATTTGGACAGAATATACAGTGCCCAGGGCATGTGAAGGGCTTCATGAGCACTGTAACAGTAGCAACCCCAGACTGAGTTCTCCTAGGCTTCATCCTTATCCTTTCCTCAATAACCTTACTAGCTTCTATATCACCACTCTTTACCAACCCCTTATATGCAGTAACCAACTCATCATGCCTATACAAACCCTTACCTCCCTTAGGAAACTTCTTAAGAATCCTCTGCAGAGAGTTCTCCCTCCACGTTTTAACCTCTTCTATTTTCTCAAATAACCCCGGGTTAGGAAAAGACATGTGATAAAGGTATAAATTTAAAGACGTGGGTCTCTTGCTGCCACTATTGCACTACTCCAACATATTTGTAAATTGTATCCACCAGTAGGTCCATATACATCTATAATTTCACCTACAAAGTAGAGATTATCAATGATTTTAGATTTCATTGTTTTAGGATCTATCTCTTTAATACTTACACCACCACTAGTTACAATTGCTTTATCCCATGTCCCTATCTCTTTTACTGTTAATCTGAAATCTTTCAGTAAGTTTAAGATCTTCTCTCTCTCCTGCTTAGTAATATCACATGACTGTGTAGATGAAGGGATATTGCTCAACTCAATGAATATTGGTATCAGAGAGGAAGGTAGATATCCTTTTAGAAACGTTCTTAGGTTCTTTTTTGCTAAACTCTTTAAATCAGTCTGTAATCTTCTATCTAATTCTTCTCTCTCTATTGCAGGTTTAAAATCTATACTTAGAAACACATCTCCCTTCTCGAGAGCATCCCCAACCTTTCTAGACATATCTATAATAATGGGGCCACTTAAACCCTCATGTGTGAAAAGAGCCTCTCCAAAGTTACTTACAATTCTCTTTCCATCTTGATATGCAGAGATAGTGACATATTTAAGAGAGAGCCCTGCAAGCTCTTTAACCCATTTCTCTTTACATATAATCGGTACTAGTGCAGGTTTAGGTTCAACTATCGTATGCCCAACATCTTTTGCTAATATATATCCATCACCATTTGAACCTGTAGTTGGATATGATTTGCCCCCTGTAGCTAGGATAAATCTTTTTGCTTGGAACTCCCCTTTGTATGTTACAGCATGAGTTATCTTTTTACCTTTAGTTTTAAAACTCAAAACAGACGTATTAGGCAATATGTCATCTTCTATCTCTTCTACTAATGCATATATTATATCAATAGCCCTGTCACTCTTAGGAAAGACTCTTTGTCCTCTCTCAATCTTAAGCGGTACATGAAGTGTCTCCTCAAAGTATTTAAGAGTATCTTGTACTGTAAACCTAGAGAATGCACCGTAAAGAAATTTACCATTCCTTTGATACTTGGATATTAGATCATCTAGATTTAGATTATATGTAGTAATATTACACCTACCTTTACCCGTAAGCGCAATCTTTTTCCCTACCCTTAAATTCCTTTCAATGACAAGTACAGAGTGTCCAAGCCTCTTACTCTCTACTGCAGCCATTAAGCCTGCAGCACCACCACCAATTACTATTGTGTCATATATCATCGTGCATTATACCAATTGATAGCGAAAGAGATATATATTAGAATGAAGAATTAATTTAAGGTCCAGAGACATGCTTTCAGAGAATAAAGAGAAATCATTAGTAATATTTAAACCTGACATTTTACAAAGACAGATTGTTGGAGAGATAGTGAGTAGATTTGAAAGAAAAGGTTTTAAGATTGTAGCTATGAAGATGTTAATTCCAAGTAGAGAATTGGTAGGTAAGCACTATGAAGATAAGGAGGAGTATCTAAGAGAGACTGGAGAGAAAGCAAAAAAGGGAGCAATAGCTAGAGGAGAAGATGTAAGCAAGTGGGATAGCCTAGCTAGAGGTCAATGGATTAGAGAATCAAATATCAACTATCTTACCTGTGGTCCAGTAATCGCTCTTGTACTTCAGGGCTTTGGAGTCATTGCAGGAGTAAGAAAGATGTTAGGTAGTACTAGTCCAGCAGATGGTGATGTAGGTACAATACGTGCAGATTTCTCTCTTGATTCTTTTGCACTTGCTGATGAGCAGGGTAGAGTGACAAGGAGTATGGTTCATGCATCAGACAGTGTAGAGAGTGCAGAGAGAGAAATAGGGCTATGGTTTAATCCTACAGAGATATCAGAGTATGAGACTGCAGCAGAGAAAATCTTTTACGATGTAGGTTGGAGTAATTAAAGTTTTAGCAAATCATCTACTAAACTCCTTTTCTCATTACTAAGTACATTCTCTTGTATTTCTAGATTCTCATACTTAAGTAATGGAGTTTTTCCTTCTAAGAATAGCTTTAATTTTTTAAAGTCTTGCTCTAAGGTAGCTTTTAATGTTGGGTTATAAAGTGCTACTGCAGGATGATACATAGCAAAGATTGGAATCTGTGTACTGTGTTCATATGCCTGTCCGTGAGCAAGAGATATCTTTAGGTTTGGAATAAATCTTTCTAATGCATGCTTACCAAGAGGAATTATTACCTTAGGTTTAAGAAAGAGTAACTCAGCATTTATCCATACTCTACATGCATCTTTCTCTTCAGGTAGTGGCTCTCTATTATTTGGAGGCCTATATTTAACAACATTTGTTACATATACATCCTCTCTACTGTAACCAACAATACCGAGAAGCTCATTGAGAAGTTTCCCTGCAGAGCCTACAAAGGGTCTCCCCTGTTTATCTTCATTCATACCGGGAGCTTCTCCAATGAACACAATTCCTGATTTAGGTTTAACTATTTCATATACAGGCTGGGTAGCAGTTGCTTTAAGAGCACATTTATTATGTACTGCAAAATATTCATGAATTTCTTTAAGTGATTTAAAATCTCCTATTTTCATATATATGTATTATACCAATTAAGATTGAGTAAGTTTTGTAGTATAATGGCTCAGTTAGTTTTATACTATTTATTATGAAAAAAGCGCAGTACAAGGTAGAGGTGTTTACAGGAATCAGACCATCTGCTGGTCTTACTATTGCCAATGCTATTGGTGCTGTTCACCCTATCGTGAAATTACAAAGTGAGAAAGAGATTACCTCCACTATGGTCTTTGTTGCAGATTTACATGCTATTACTGATGCAGAACCGAAAGAGGTTGAAGAGAATGTTTTAGATGTAGTAAAAGACTATATTGCATTAGGATTGGATATAGAAAAAAGCATTATCTTTGTACAATCATTCCTTATACAAGAAATTGCAGAATTAAATATATATCTTTCTAGATTAATTACTCTTGCAGAGCTTATGAGAGTACCAACATTAAAAGAGAAGCTTAAGAGTGGGCAGAGTGAGAGTAATGCAAATGCGTTACTTGCAATGTACCCAATTATGATGGCTTCAGATATTCTTTTACAAAAGTCTGAGTATGTTCCAGTTGGTGAAGATCAGGTAGCACATATTGAGATAACTAGGGTATTGGCACAGAAGTTTAACAAGAAGTATGGAGAGGTATTTCCACTACCAAAGGTACTTTCTTTAGGTAAACCAGTTAGGATTAAATCTTTAAACGGTAATGGAAAGATGAGTAAGACAGATCCTAGTGGAGCTATACTTCTTGATGATCCAATAGAGATATCATTAAACAAGATTAAGAGAGCACAGAGTGCATTTGCAGGAGAGAAATCAGATACATTAGATACTTTGGTATTAATAGGGGAGTTTGTAGGCAATGAGAAAGAGGTAGAGCAGATAAAGGCTATTATGAAGAGACATTATGATGGGGAGAATGTAATGGGTGAGTTAAAGAGTGTAATTATGATTGCCTTAAAGAGATATTTAGAGGATTTTCAAGAGAGAAAGGCAGTAATAAGGGAGGAAGATATTCTTAAGAAGATACAAATAGATAATGAGATTGCAAAAAGGAGTGCCCAAGAGGTTATTAAAGAAGTTAGAGAATCAATGGGTATGCCGTATATCTAATTGTTGGCAAATTTTATTATATATCTCTGTCCTACTCCAAAAATTTCTTCTATATTACTATCATTAACAGTAAATATTTTAATCCTTCCATCATTATGCCTATTGGAATCTGCAACTAATAGAACTACATCTCCGTTCTCCTTCACAATCTTATCCATTATTAATCCAATATGACCAGTTGGCTTATTTGTAGAAGCTGCTTTCCCACCATCTGTTCGAACAAATAGATCACCAGGTTCATACATATCGATTGTTAAAGGTCCGGAAAGAGCAAAGGAATCACCCAATCCAGTAGGATATGAATTTATCTTACCGTATTGTGGTTCTCTTAAATGAGGGGGTATTAACTCTCTTGCAGTAGATGCAGTACCACTTCCAACATACGGTATTGAGAGCTCAGGATATATCCAAGATGCAATCATTACAAAACCAACACATTGAAGGGGTTGTCCAGGAACTCTACTAGTCGTTGCTAACTGGAGTATTCTATTTGCATTTTTTTGACTTTCTTCATCTTTAAACTGCTTATACCAATCAGTTCCTTTTAGATATATATCTAAAGGTATTTCAGAGTCATCAGGATAGGTATTAACAGCCTCTTGTAACTTTAATATATCTTGGAACTCTTCTTTCTCCTCTACTACAGATTTAAATTCGTAAAGATTCTCTATATCGTACAGTAGACTCACAGAGTTATGTATCTCAGGTGTAATAGGGTAGTTAAGTACATTGATATCCATTTGTGATGGGCTTAACTTTGTAGCATGATTAGAGTCTCTATACTCTTTATACTGTCTTAATTTCTCAGTTATATACTCTGTTTGATTCTCTCTAGGCTGATCTTCAAAGGAGAGTGAGATAATCATCATTACATCTGAAGTTCCTCCGACACCATCCTGTGCAGTTTCTTCAAAAGGTATATCTGAAGGAGATATAAGGATATTTACATTAAGATATTTATCTTCTCCCTGTATCCATCTTAAATCATATGTATTACTATCGTTATAATCGACACTAGAATCTACGATATATTTAGAAGGACTAAATGGGCCCTGGATATATCTTTCTGCTTCTGCCCATCTCTCTAGAACTTTGTAATCATCAGAATCTTGTACATGTATCAGAGAAGACATTCCAGTAGACATTGCACATACACCACCGCCTCTTACAATTCCTCCTGTAGTAGTAAATCCACTCTTGTAGTCATAGCTTCTGCTTTTTAACTCGATAATATTTATATATGAATACTCCTCTCCTTTTTTAAATCCATCGTTCTCTTCCTGAAAAGAGGAGATTTTCTTTAGTGAAGTTAATATATTCTCTACCTTGTTAGGATATATGAGATCTTCGGTAGCAACATATGAGACGATCTTAGTATCTCTCTCTTTCTCTTCTGTAAAGATATTTTTAACACCATTACTATCCTCTGCCTCTAAGATTATAGTAGAAACGATATTTGCACCATATGTATTTGCTATATGTCCAACCTTTATTTTCTCTCCATTAGGACCAACAAGAATTCTAGTTTGTGCTATTTCAAAAGTACTTCCAGTAGGTATTAGAATTACTTTAACCTCTTCTTTCTCATTCAGAAATGTATCTTTCTTAAGAGGAGTCATAAGTAGGGGAGCTTCTTTAGTAACATTTATTCCATATCCTGCCTCTTTATCTTCTACTTCATCTAATTCAAAATCACTCCAATCAGTAATATTTAGAATTTCATAATTAAATTCAAAGATCTCTGGTGTTACAACTGGAGTTTCTTCTCTTGTAGAGGGATATATAGTGGTTTCTTTTGGAAGAACGGTAGGAGTTGCTTCTACTCTATCTAAGTAACCCTCTCTATGAGCAACAGTGTCGTAAGCGATCTCTGTTGATTCTACTATTGGCGATTCACTTGTATTAGGGATATCCCTTTCAGGAGCTTTCTGTGGACTTGTACAACCTGATACAGAGGAGGCCAGTAGTGATGCAGCTGTTAGAAACTCTACTGTTTTACTACCTTTTTCATTCATACAATTATTTTTATTACATTATTGTTACTATTCTTTCTTATCATATCATAATTAGTTCCAGAAAAATCTTTAGATTCTTGTAACCTTATAATTCCTATTTATTAATGCTCTCCCTTTTGTTAAAACATCAACCTTACCCTCTACAATTTTTATCCCTGTATCTGCACTCTCTATTACATACTTACCCTTCTCAGAGATATTAAAGGAGTATCTACCTTTATCATCTGTTACTCTTTTTGAGATTACTTTATCAAAATCCTTGTCCTTAAGTATTAGAGTAACATTAGAAGCAGGAGTACCATCTGTAAATACTACTTTACCTGTCTTTCTACCCCTCCCAATTAAATTCTTAAGTAATATATATGTAGTAGGAATGTAAAGAAGTAGTATTAACATATTCGTAATATTTTGATTCTTAATATATACATACGATGAAAGGGTAACACCTACTACAAAGAGAGTTAAGTTAAGAAGAGGAAGTAGGGATGAGAACAAACTTTTAAATAGGGTAAGGAGCTTCATTTGAGTAGACTCTTCGAGAGGATCAAGAGGTATTACAATATTAGTTTCATTCTCTTTAAGTATAATCTTCTCTCCATGGTATATATCTGACATAGGGAAGTCTTCTTTGCCAAGAATTAATTTCGAAGGGAATGAGAAATCTCTCTTCTTAGCTTCTAAGGTATACTCTCCTGCTTTAACAGCTGTTCTAAATAGGCCGTAACCATCTGTTACAGCTGTATCTACTAACTTACCTGAAAGGTCATAAACCCTTATAATGGCCTGTTGTATAGGTTTCTTAGTAATTGAATCATATACATATCCTAATGGATATCTCTTTCTTCTTAAGCCTATTAAGCTAAAGAGATTAATAAAGATTTGTGATATAGAGTATCCTAATTGACCAATACTACCTATTATTGATGTTAAACCTACCGAAACTGTAACAGCAGTAGCAGTAGCTGATACTGTTGTTAATTTCTCTTTTTCAATATTACCAATAGCAGTACCATCTATACTCTCTACAGTTTGTGTAATTATATTATCAACTGTATTAAAGAATGTATCTTTAATGCTACCTACAGAAGGAGTAAGTGCTTTCTCAATATACTCTCCCTGTGCTCCTGTACCTGTTAGACCATCTGCAATCCAATATGTTACTCCTGAGATTGCTGCTTGTGAGACTGTAATATCTTCACCTGCAATTTTCTGTTTCTTAGGGAATGTACCTGTAAAGAGTACTCCTTTGTTACATCTTTCATTTACTTCTTCTAAACTTCTAGCCTCTGGACATACTCTTAATGCATTATCATTTTCTCTTTTAACAATATACATTGTAAATTTATTTGTTAACCCATGAATACTCTCTAATTTAATTACTGTTTTACTACTTTCAGGAGAGCTTTGTACTATGGCACTACTCCAATCTCTATTTGTTTCAAATGAGATAGGTAGGTCTGCCACTATATATTCATTATCCAATATTCTTACCTTTTGAGTACCAGTTTGGGCTCCATTGACATTGCTTACATCAACATTTTGATTATCTACAAGTACAGTACTAATATTATCTGGTTTATTTATAATGATGGAGTATGTTTTACCTGTATTACTCTCTACATAGCTAGTTTCTATATTTGCACTGTTAATAGCTTTTACTCTGAAAGAGTATGTTAAGCCAGGATCTAAGGATTTAATCTGTAATCCTGCATTAGCACCCCATGAGCTGTATGTACCCCATACAACTCCATCTACAAATTGTAAGGTAGAGTAATCTAGGTATTTACCACTATTCTTTTCCTGTACTGCATATCTAGTAGAGTTAGGATTTCCATTCCTATCAAACTTAATCCTTCCACTACTACCACCAATAGTTTCAAAGGTTAGATCTTTAGGAGTATTTGCCCATGTTGTAATGGAGAGAGTATCTGACCATGCAGAGAACAGACCATCAGAGTTTACAGATCTTACTTTAAAGGAGTAGGTAGTATCAGGAGGTAGATTTGTAAGTAAGAAGTTACTACTTACTCTTGTATTATCATGTAGTACTGTTGCACTAGTTAATTTATTCTCATCATCTACATTTCCATTAGTACCACTCTCCACTATTTGATATCTTGTATTAGTAGGGTTAGAGTTTTTGTTAACTACAATCTCAACAGAAGAAGCACCTATGGCTTTTAGTGAAATTGAAGAGCTGTTTGCATATGTGTATGCACTTACACTCTGTGAACACTCTGTTGTAAAGTTCTGACTATTTTTTGCAACTGCACAGAATGTATACTGAGTATTTGGTTGTAAATTAGTAACTGTAATACCATCGTGTGAACCAAAATCACTGTATGTTTTCCATATCGTTTGGTTATCAAGTACCTTAGAAGTTGTATTTATACCTGTATTACTTCTTGTTTCAAGAATTCTAAATAGGGTAGATGGATTGTTGTTTCCATTACTAAGTAGAACCTTAAGAGAGCTATTACTTAGAGCATTAACAGAAACAATACTTGGCTTACTTGCCAGTGTTATTACAGCTTTCTGATCGCTATATGCACTCTCTATAGAATCATTATTAAAGGCTTTTACTCTAAACTTATACTCTGTATTTGGAGTAAGACCATATACTGTACTACCTTGCTCAGAGCCAAGCTGTGTAAATGTAGAGAGAGCTATTTCACTTTGTAGTAGTTGAGTGTTTGGATTAAAGTATTTACCTGTTGTAACTTCTTGGATAGCGTAGCGAGTACTTACAGAGTTACCATTTATATCTACTTTTATATTTACACTCTCATCACTGTACTGCCCAGAAACAATGTTATTTAAAGATGGAATATTTGCATAGGTTGTTGCAGATACTACATTTGTAAATTCACTTTCAGACAGGTTGTTGTATATCTTCATCTTCCTTGTATATGTAATGTTTGGAAGAAGAGAGCCTTCACTACAGCTATATATATCACTTCCTAAGCATGTCTTTATTAACTCCCCTCCCTCGCTGTACAGCTTTATACCTAAGATATCACTTGTGTCCCCAGCTATCCTCCAAGTTATCTGTGTAGAAGAATCAACTGTAGGAGATATCGCAGATACCGTTGCTAGTAATGTTGTAGCGGATGAAGTTCCGGAGTATTCTGTTTCAATGTTATCTCCATTTCTAGCCTTTACTTTAAATGTATATGTAGTGCTAGGATTAAGGCCTGTGATGTTAATAAATTCACCACTGTTTACTCCCCAGTATGGATTTATTTCTAACTGTCCTGTTGATATGTTTACATATTTACCGGTTAATGTTTCTTGTATGGAGATTTCGGTATTAGAGGGGTTTAATCCGTTTAATACTTTAAGAGATATACCAGAGTCACTTACTGCGTGTACATCTGTAAGAGTTGGGACAGTGGCTAATGTAAAGGCAGGAAGAGTTGTAGAGAAAGAGCTCTCTTCTCCATCAAAGTTTCTAGCTTTAGCTCTAAAGGAGTACTGAGTATTTGGTTGTAAACCAATTGCTACATCTGTAGTACTTTTTAACCAATCTTTAAGACCTGTATTACAGTTAGAATCTATACATTCAAAGAATATACCAGAATTACCAGTAGAAAGATTATTTATACCTGAAGCAGAGAGAGATATAGAGGTTGTAGAGAGAGGTCCAAGAGAGAGTATTGGTATACCTGCATGTGTATATACAGAGATACTGGATGAGTATGCGGTTTCAATACTGTCTCCATTTCTAGCCTTTACCTTAAAAGTATATGAGGTATTGTTTTCAAGATTTTCTACTGTAGCACTATTTACTGTTGTCCACTGATTAATATTACTATCACAATTACCTTCACAATCGAAGTAAAGCTCACCTCCATTAGTTGGTGTTGTGGAAGAGATTGTTACAGTACTATGACTTTTACCAAGGTAGGAAACTGTAGGTACAGAGAGTAGGGTGTATCTTTGTGCAGTATCGGAAGGAGAACTTTGCGCTTCACTGTTATATACAATTGCATATCTTGTATACTGAGTATTTTCATCTAATCCATCTTCGTCACAGTATGTAAGATTTTCTCCAATACAGGTTTTAACAAGGGAGTTATTTTGGTTATACAACCTTATCCCACTCTCCCCATTACTGTTATCTACAAATGACCATCGTATTGATGATGTAGAGAGAGCTGCACCGGTGAAGTTACTTACAGCGTTTGGTACATCAAGCATTTTAAAACTATTTACACTCGACCATCCACTTACAGCACCCTTACTATCCCAAAGCCTAATCCTCCAGTAATATGTATTACCGTTTGTAACAAGAGCTGTACCTGAGTATGTAATATCTGCGGTACGTGAACCATTTGCTACAGCTGAGGGGAATGTAACTTGTCCACTATCCCACATCACTGTACCAGTGAAAGAAGAATTGCTATTAACTTCTACCTGATACTGTGTAGAGCTATCTCCATCTGGATCAGAAAAGAGAGCAGTAAACAGAGGAGTTAAAGTTGTTACCTGTTCAGGATTACTCTGTCCATTTGTTTGTAATACTGAAGGAGTATTAGGAAGAGTGTTCATTTTAAAGGAGTTAGTTACAGACCATCCACTTGGGGTTAGATTACTATCCCAAAGACGTACTCTCCAGTAATATGTACTCCCATTATTTACTAATGCTAAGCCATCGTATGTAATTTCAGAAGTTCGTGAACCACTAGCAATAGCTGAGGGGAATACCACCTGCCCGCTATCCCACATTACAGTGCCTGTAAAAGAGGAGTTGGTATTAACTTCTACCTGATACTGTGTAGAGCTATCTCCATCTGGATCTGTAAAGAGGGCAGTAAATTTTGGTAAAGTATTTGATACTCCTGTTGGATTAGTAGAGCCATCCGTTTGTAAAGCTGACGGGGTTAAAGGTGGTGTATTCATTTTAAAGTTTGCACTTTCTGACCATGGGCTTGCAAGTCCGTAGTTGTCCCAGAAACGTACTCTCCAGTAGTAAGTAGCACCGTTAAGAGCTAAAGTAGATCCATTGTATGAAATTTGCGGTGATCTTGATCCATTAGAAATTGCAGAGACAGCGGTTTTTGTACTATTCCACATTACGGTTCCTGTAAAAGAAGAGTTACTATTAACATTTATTTCATAATGTACTCCACTATCTGAATCAGGATCATTAAAGATAGCACTAAACTCAGGAGTAAGATCTGTCACTCCTGTAGGATTATTCAATCCTTCAGTTTGTAAAGATGTTGGCTGAGTAGGTAAGGTATTAATTGTAAAACTTCCAATCTCAGATGTTGCCCCTATACTTCCATGGTTATCTGCAAAAGTAATTCTCCAGTAATATTTACCAGGTGTTAATGTTGCCCCTGCATATGAAAAATCTGGGCTTCTTTGCCCTATTGCTAGTGGACTCATTGCTGTCTGTCCAGAATTCCACATTACTGTACCCAAGAAGTTGGAGTAAGTATTAACTTGTATAGAGAAGGCTGTTGCAGTATCTCCACTATCAGGATCATTAAAGATTGCACTAAACTTTGGTGTTATACCTGTAGAAAGGACTGGATTTACTGCCCCATTTACAAGTAATTGGGTAGGTGGAGCTGGTACACTATTCATGGTAAAGGAGTTTGTTCCTGTAGACCAAGCTCCAACAGTGCCATAGTTATCTGTAAACCTAATTCTCCAGTAGTAGGTAGTTCCATTAAGAGATAGTGGGGTTCCAGCATATGATATATCAGCGCTTCTAACACCAATTGCTGTAGAGCTCATTGGCTGTTGTCCACTATTCCACATTCTAGTACCATTAAAGGAAGCACTCGTATCTACAGTTATTTCATAGTAAGCACCTGTATCTCCCACATTGGGATCATTAAATATTGCACTAAATTCTGGTGTTGTATCTGTAACCCCTGTTGGATTAGTTGCTCCCTCTGTAAGTAATACTGTAGGTGCTGTAGGGATACCGTTCATTGTGAAGTTAGCTGCAGAGGACCATGCTCCCTCTGCACCCATGTTATCCCAAAACTTAATTCTCCAGTAATATGTTGTACTGTTTAAGGTAAGGGTAGTACCAGCGTATGGAATCTCTGGAGAGAAAGAATTAATAGCTGTAGGGGTCATAGCGGTTTTTACACTATTCCACATAACAGTGCCTGTGAAAGAGGAATTAGTATTTACCTGTATTTGATAGTGGACTCCAGTATTACCAGAGTCTGGATCTTGGAAACGTGCTCTAAACTCAGGTGTAGTATCAGTAATGCCTGTAGGATTAGTCAATCGTTTTGTTTCTAAATAGTTGGGTGCAGTTGGTGGTTGATTACTTTGTACAAAGTTAGCAGTAACTGTTTTAGGTTCAATTACATTGGTATCTGTTCTTGAAGCTGTAGACACACCATCATTCCAGTTAACGAAGGTATATCCCGTATTAGCAACAGCAGTAACTTGAGTACCACTACTTGCTCTACATACTTTCTGTGTAGTTGTTCCAGATATATATCCTCCAGCACCAGCGTTATATTTTAGTTCATAGTCAACAAGGTAGCACTTTCTAGTTTGAGTACCACATCCAGATCCATCACATCGCTGATTATTACACGTCTTATCCTTTTGTCCACAGGTAGTAACAGTTTCAGAGTAGTTGGCATCGCATTGATCTGCAGTACATATTATACACGGGCCTTGGTCACAACAGATAAAGCCGGAGTAGCAGTAAAGACCTCCCGAGCAAGGACAGGATCCTGCACAGCCATTAGAACCAGTGCAAGCACCATTAGCCTGTTCACTACATCCTGTAGGACATGCAGCATATGATATCGGTATACTATCTTTCTGAAGGAACAGAAAAAAAACAAAGAAAAAGAGAGCAAAGGTCAGTATACCTAATACTTTTACTATCTCCTTACCTTTTATATTTCTACTATCTATCCTAATCATTTGCATCTTTTTCTTTTAATTTTGAAGATTTCTTCTCAAACAAAACTCTTAAGATCCATCCTAAAATTAAAGAAAGAGGGACAAATATTGCTACTAGGAGATATAGGTTTAAATCAATATTTTTCCCTTTAGAGATACTCTCTACTTGAGCTACAGGCTCTATATCACCATCCTCTATCTTTAATACTGTTAGTTTTTCAGCTTTAGAATCATCATTAAATTGTAATTCAACAGGATAGCTACCTTGCTCAATATCTTGTACAGAGAAAAGCACAAACCAATTACCATTCTCATCAACTGTAGTACTGTATTCGTGACTATTAAATGTAATCTTTACAGCATCATTTGGTATACCTATTCCCGCTATCTTTACAGCATCTCCTACCTTTACACTTACTACGGCTTCTTTCTTCTTCTCTATAACATCGTTATTAACTGCAACGAAGTCTAAATTAGGATGAGAGATATTCTCTAACTCAACGGCAGTGCTTTTAGAGATATTTATAAAAGCAAAAGAGAGAATGATTAGAGGTATAAGGGGGTATTTTAAAAGAGAAAATTTTCTTTTTTTATGGGTAGTTTTCATTCGCTATATTTAACCAGAAAAGAGCTAAGCTATCAAGACATCCTTACATTGTTAGTAGTAACGGGTATGATAGTTGCAATTAAACCTCTTTCTTGGTCTAATTCATTCAAGATGGGAAAGATATTAATAGTAATTGGAGATGCAGGAGGGGGACATATTGCTTGTGCGAAAGCTATTGAGAGTGCACTATACAAAAGGGAGAAGGATCTTGATGTACGTAGAGTAGATCTGTTCAAACTTTCTAAATTTACAGGAAAGTATGATTTTTTCTACTACCTTGTTAGTAGGTTTAGATTCGTAGAGAAGATTTATAACATTGGGTATTGGATGATAAATAGGTCATATATTTTTAGCGAGGTAGCATCTTTCTTTACAACATCATATCTATATAGGCCTACATTGAAATATTTAAAGGAGTTTAATCCAGATATCGTTATATGTAACAATGGCCCTACAGCAAGGGTATTAAGTAGGTGTAAAAAAGTCTTAGGTTTTAAATATGTAATTACAGTACCAGACCTTCTCTCTGTATCTAGATGGTGGGCTGATAAGGAGGCAGATATAATATTCTGTCCTACTAAAGAGGTAGAAGATATTCTTAAGGGGTACTGTCCAGAGTGTAAATGTGTAAGCCCTTTTTACCCATTAAGAGAGGTTGTAAGGTATTCTAAAGAGGAGATTGATACTAAGAGAAGGAAACTATTTAAGGAGTTTTCTTTTAAGGAAGATATTGCAACTATATTAATCACAGGGTGTGGGTTAGCTACTAGGGATATTGTAAAAAACCTTATGTCTTTTATGAAATCTAAAGATTATCAATTTATTATTCTTACTGGTAAAGATGAAAGGTTGTACAAAAGATTAACAGAGAAGTTCTCTTGTTGTAGTAATGTAGTAGTGAAAGGGTACACTACATCCATACTAGACCTTTTCTCTATCTCTGATTTAATTATAGCTAAACCTGGTCCTGCTACACTGCTTGAGATAGAGAGGTTGGGTAAGAAAGCTATATTTACACGTCCTGTTGGATATCAGGAGTGGGGGAATGTAGAATATCTTTTACAAAATCCTAACTTTATATATATTTGTAATGA
>JBBADY010000012.1:0-15657 GCA_041656215.1 Candidatus Dojkabacteria bacterium
GCTAGAACGACACATTGCCAATGTGTAGGTCGCGGGTTCGAATCCCGTCTCTCGCTCCAAATTAGACTTCATTGAATATATACTAAGTACTCTTCCTTATCTTCCTCATTATTCTTTTCTTACTCTTGTAAAGAAAAAAGATTAAGAAAGCACTAAAGAGAATTATTATTACCCACTTATCTAAAAGATTAATATACTCTTTTAATAGCTCCCAGTTACTCCCTGCCTCTAATCCAAGATATGAGATTAAAAGAGTGTATAGAAACATACCTGTAAATATGGATACGCAGTAACTAATGATATTCATTTTCATATATCCAGCAGCTATACCTGTAACTACCCTTAACCAAGGTATAAATCTTGTAACAAAGATATACACTGAAGCATGCTTCATTATCTTCTTCTTACTCTTATCTATACTCTCTGTATCTATATGTAAAAAACTACCCTTACCATTTAAAAACTTATACAAAACATCCTCTGTAAATATATACCCTATTATATAAGTAGGTATACTTCCAACTAATGATCCCAAAGATGAGACCAATGAGATGAGTAAGATATTAGATCCTGGTGATGCTGCAAAGATAGCGATAACTATCTCTGTAGGAAATAGGCCTAGAGCTGAAAGAAAGACTCCTAGATATCCTAGATCTACTAGTATTTCAACACTTTTAGTTATTAAAAAATCAATCATAGATATTGAAATAGTACCAGATATTTAAAAATGTTGAAATGTTCTTCCAAAAAAGTAGAGAGTGAGATAAACTTCTTGTATGGAGATATCTTCTCAGAGAAAAGAGGTAATTGTTAATAGGATTAAAAGAATCTCTGTAGTTGTCTTTATTAAGAAATACATAATCTTTTTCATACTACTTCTAATATTACTGATATCTCTTCTATTAGGTTTTTGGAATGTAAAAGATATACAGTTCTCATTAGAAGAGGAAAGCTATTCTGAAGAGTTACTCTTAAATGAATCAGTAGAGGAGTTTAAGGGTAGAAATATCTTTTTAGTGTCACCATTAGAAGTAGAGAGCAGCGTAATAAAAGAGAATGGGTTTGTTAAAAAGATATATGTAGAGAAAAGGATACCTTCTAAGATATATATAAGGGTGCAAGAGCATATACCTGCATATATAGGGTACTCTTCAAATAGGTGTGTACTCTTTTCACAAGAGGGTGTTCATATCAAAGAGATATGTAAAGATTGTCTTGAAAGCTGTATGGAGAGTGTGGCTGAATATTCTTCAGTTTTTGTACTAAGTGATGCAACTCTGGAGAGTTCTAAAAGCTTAATCTTTTACTCTGAGTTTAACGATATATTAAAAGTATTAGAGAAGTTTGGGTATAATATAGCTAGTATAGAGATAGTAGATGGAGTATCTACATTCAAAAGTATTAATGAGAATATTTTTATATTTGATATAACTAATGATTTGGATATACAATTGAGTAGAATGTATCTAGTGGGACAGAAAATCAATAGTGAGGATATGGTATTTAAGAGTTTAGATTTGAGATTTGTAAGACCAGTAATGACATTATAGTAAGTATTCTGTTGACATACATGGTCAACTTTGACAGAATTGGAAAATGTTCTTGCGAAGTAGCTCTTTTTTGATTATATTATATAGAGATTAATTCTTTCAGATCTTAATTTAAAGTAAAATAGTCTGCCTAAAAAAGTATGGCACGTAAAATAATAACAGCAATAGATGTAGGTTCATCTAAAATCACTACAGTAATATCATCTGTAGAGGAAAACCAAGCACCTTCAGTTATCGGAGTATGTTCATATCCAAGTAAGGGAATAAAGAAAGGTGTTGTAGTTAATATAGACGATGCCACTATGGCAATATCAGAGAGTGTTACAGCTGCTGAGAGAATGGCAGGTGTTACTGTTTCTGATGTATTTGTTTCAATCAATGGAGAGGCGGTTACAAGTTTAAACAACAAAGGTGTTGTTGCTGTAGCAGGTTCTGAAATAACCATTGATGATACATACAGAGCTATTGAGAATGCACGTACTCTTTCTTTGCCTGAGAATTTAAATCCAATACATATAATTCCAAGAGAGTTTGTAGTAGATAACCAGGGCGGTATTAAATATCCAATAGGTATGTCTGGTGGCAGATTAGAGGTTGAAACTCATATCATTACTGCACCAAATTCATATTGGCAGAATCTTAAGAAATGTGTAGAACAGTTAGGATTAAATGTATACGATGTTGTATTTGCCGGTTGGGCATCATCTCTTTCTGTACTAACAGATACTGAGAAAGAGTTAGGTGTTACTTTGCTTGATATAGGGGCTGGTACTACTACCATCTCCATCTTCCAAGAGGGCTCTATTACTTACAGTAGTACAATTCCTTTAGGTGGAGTTAATATTACAAGCGATATCGCTATTGGTCTTCAAGTTTCCCTAGAGGATGCAGAGAAGATAAAAGTACATATGAGTGACTTACTTGAGAATAAGGCAGGTACTAGAAAAGTAGGTCCCGATTCTACTCCTGCACTACTTAGAAAAGTTGAAGAGGAAAAGCCTAAGAAGAGTAAAGAGGATGAAATTGATTTAGCAGTATTGGATATTCCTGGTAAAAAAGTATCAAAGGATATGCTTAAAAAGATTGTAGAAGCTAGATGTGAAGAGATATTTGAATTAGCTAGAGAGAATGTTTCTAGGGCTGGTTTTAATATAGCTATGCCTGCAGGTATTGTACTCTCTGGAGGTTCTGCATTACTAAAAGATCTTACAAAATTTACACAGAGTGTATTTGGTGTAGCTGCAAGAATAGGGTATCCTTCAGGATTAAGTGGAATGACAGAGGAAATCTCCGATCCATCTTTTGCTTGTGTACAGGGCCTTATCAAACACGCTATTGATGATGAGGTAGAGATAGAGGGATCACATAGTAAGAGTGGTGGAGGTAATTTTATAGGGAAAATAACTAATTGGTTTAAGTCATTGATGCCCTAAACTGTCCCGATTAAATTTAAAGTTTTAGGATAGTTATGTTAGTAACAACAAATGTAGACCCAGTAGCCAAAATTAAAGTAGTTGGTATCGGTGGAGGTGGTTGTAATGCAATTAATACAATGATTGCTGATTACGATATCGCCGGGGTTGAATTTATGGCCTTTAATACTGATGCCCAAGCTTTGAAGCAATCTAAAGCCCCTATTACTTTACAGTTAGGTGAAGATTTAACTAAAGGCTTAGGAGTGGGTGGAAATCATGAAGCAGGAGCACAGGCAGCAGAGGAGAGCTTAGATCAGATTCAAGAGTTTCTAGAGGGTGCTGATATGATCTTTATCACTGCAGGTATGGGTGGTGGAACTGGTACAGGGGCTGCACCAATAATTGCGGGTGTTGCAAAGAATATGGGAGCTTTAACTGTAGCAGTTGTTACAAAGCCATTTGATTTTGAAGGTAACAAAAGAAGAGAGATTGCTGAGGAAGGAATAGCCGCACTAAAAGATAAGGTTGATACATTAATCATTGTTCCTAATCAAAGATTACTTGAAGTTGCTGATGCTGATATCTCCTTTATAGAAGCAATGAAGATGGTAGACTCTGTATTAGCAGAGGGTGTAAACAGTATATCGAATTTGATTAGTCAAACAGGTTATGTAAATGCAGACTTTAATGATGCTAAATCAGTAATGTTAAACTCAGGAACTGCACTAATGGGTATCGGTAGAGCAAGTGGTGAGAATCGTGCAGAGCTTGCAGCTAGAGCTGCTACAACAAGTCCTTTACTTGATATGTCTATAGAGGGTGCAACAGGAGTACTTTACAATGTAGTAGGTGCAGATCTTACTCTCTCTGAGATTAGTTTAGTATCTGAGTTAATTAAAGAGGCAGTTGATCCATCTGCAAATATTAAATTTGGTGCACAGATAGATCCAGAGGCTGAAGATGAAATTATTATAACTATCGTAGCTACAGGTTTTGATGAGAACAAACAGGTATATACTAAACAGCTAAAAGGAGATGATGAAGATGAGAGTACTGGATTAGAAAGAATAGTGTCTAAATCCTCTATCTTTAAAAAAGAACCTAAAGATGATAGCTTTGAGAAGAGTGATTCTTTCTTTGATGATACAGAGGAAACTGTAGTAGAAGAGAAAACAGAAGATGAGGAAGAGAAAGAGGATGAAGAGGTTCAAAAGGGTGCTACCAAGAGAATAGATATGGATTTAGATGAGGATTTTGATGATCCACTAGATAAGCCCGCCTTTATGAGAAGAATGTTTAAAGGTAAGAAAGAGTAATGTGAGAATAGAGGTAAAGGTAAGAACTAACTCTAAGAATACAGAAGTAATTCCTCTTAATGGTATCTATAAAGTAAAGCTTAAATCTAAGCCTTTAGATAATCGTGCCAATCTTGAACTTATAGATATCCTCTCTAAATATTTTAATGTTTCTAAACTTTCAGTTACAATATTAAAAGGTTTAAAGAGTAGTAATAAGTTGGTTGAAATATCTGAGGATGAAGATTGAGAAAGTAAGTAAAAGAAAATTAAAGATAGATATCTTTCTCTTAATACCAATCCTATTTATATCATTAATTGGTATCGTAGCACTGCTTTCAACTACAATTACAATAGATGGAAGCTTTGGAGATACCTCAATTATTACTAAACAGCTAATCTTTTTAGCTTCAGGATTACTTCTTTTCTTCCTTCTCTCTTTCCTTGATATCTCAATCCTACGTATGTGGCAGATTGTACTACCTATATATCTAGGTACAATAGCTCTCTTAATATTGGTACTTATCTTTGGTCCTGTTGTAAATAATGTACAAAGGTGGTTAGTAGTAGGTGGTATTCAAATACAACCATCTGAGATAGCTAAGGTCACCGTTATACTTACAACCGCAATGATTCTTTCATATAAGGATAAGTATAATGAGTGGCTACTATTTTTTCTATCACTCTTTCTTACGGTGCCAATTGTACTTCTCATATATATGCAACCTAGTGGTAGTATGTCCATATTAACATTGTTAATATGGTTTCTTGTTGCTTTTACAGGATTAAATAATCAATTAAGAAACAGTATTATCTTACTTATCATATCTCTAATTACTCTTCCCTTTCTCTTTATCAGCGTTACAGGCAATTGGTACTATATAATTTTAGCTGTAGTAGGATTAATAGTTGCTCTCTTTGCATTTAATTTCAGAGATACATGGAAGGTTTTTGTAATAGGGGCTCTTCTAGTTAGTATCCTTTTAGGATCATTCTCTACTATTCTTTACAGTAATATATTAATAGAGTATCAAAAGGGTAGGATAGAGGCCTTTATTAATCCAAGTCAAAATACACAAGATTTAGGCTTTAATGTTAATCAGGCTAGAATAGCGATAGGCTCTGGACAGATATTCGGTAAAGGCTTTGGTAATGGTACACAGAGTAAGAGAAACTTTCTTCCTGAGCATCAAACAGATTTCATATTCGCATCATTTGCAGAGGAGTTTGGCTTAGTAGGATCTCTTTTCTTACTTGCTATGTTTGGCATTATCATAACTAAGGGATTAATAGCATCTATTAACAATGTAGAGAATCCATTCTTCGCTATGCTTTTAGTAGGTATAACTATGAAAATACTACTTGAGGTCTTTGTTAATATAGGTACAAATACAGGTACTATACCTGCTACTGGTATACCTTTACCATTAGTTAGTGCTGGTGGAAGTATTACAGTAATGACACTCTTCTCTTTAGGTTTAATTCAAAGTATAATGAACATCAGTCAAAAAAGTAAAAATAAGGGTAAGATAATTGACAATTATGAATTTATAAATTAAAATCCACTCGTTATGGCTAAATCTGAAGAAATAAAAAAGTTTGCAATAATAAAGCTCGCAGGAGTTCAACTCAAGGTATATGAGGGTAAAGAGTATGAAGTTAATAAACTAGATGGTGCTAAAGGAGATACTCTTGAGATAAAGGATGTACTGCTTGTTCAGAAGGGAGATGATACAAAAGTAGGTACTCCACTTGTAGATGGTGCTAAGGTTGTATTAGAGATTACCTCACAGAAGAAGGATGATAAGGTAAGGGTATTCAAGTTTAAAGCCAAATCTAGATATAGAAGGACTCAAGGACACAGGGCTCTGATTACAAGAGTAGCTGTTAAGTCTATTGATTAAGATGCGATATTTTTTCCAATCAGGAATATTTATAGATCTCTCACAAGCAGAGCTTATTTCTGTCTTCCAATCATTTGGAATATCAAGAGATAGTATAAAGAGTGTTGGAGATGGGATGTTCCTTGTAGAGAGTAATACATTAAAAGAGGATACCTTAGTCGAGATATTTCCTAGATTAGGTGGCTTTATTAGATATGGTCAAGTCATTGATGATTTGGATTCTTTCTTACCGCTATACTCTGAATCTAAAAAGGTTACCTTTGGTGTGTCATATCTTAATAGTAAGGATATTGATATAAAGAGTATACAGAAGCTTTCTAATGAGATTAAGAGATATTTTAAAAGTTTAAGCATCTATTCAAGATTTATCATTCCTAAGAAAGCAGAGTTAAATGAAGCACAGATTAGGAATAATAAAATATTAGAAGATGGGTTTGAGTTCTGTATATTTAATAGCTCTACCGGTTTAATGTACGGCAAGACATTGGCTGTACAGGATGTAGAGGGCTTTGTGAAAAGAGATTTAGAGAAACCTTTCTCTAACTATGATATGGGTGTATTACCTCAGAAGTTGGCTAGGATAATGTGCAATCTAACAGGGTTGAAAGATGGAATAATCTGGGATCCATTCTGTGGTAGCGGTACTGTATTAATGGAGGCCGCTATGTTAGGTTTTGATATCTTAGGTACAGATATTGATCATAAAGCACTTACAGATACAAATGAGAATATTCAGTGGTTAAGAGATGAGGGTATGATTTCTGATACTAAGTACAATCTTTTTCCTTTGGATATAAAGAATGTAGAGAAAAAGATTGTTAAGGATATAAAGAGAACAGGAATAAGTGCAGTAGTGTGTGAACCTTTTATGGGTCCTCCACAAAGGAGACTTTTGACTGTACATAAAGCAGAGCTTCTTTTAGAAGATATTAGAAAATTGTATAACTCTCTTTTTACAGTACTAAATGATATCTCAAAGTCTGGATTTAAAGCAGTACTGATACTTCCTTCATACAAGACATTAAAAGGAACTAAAACTTTAAATATTAGCGAGTTTACTGGTAAGAAATGGGAAGTATTAAACAAAAAATATACAAAAGGGGACTTGAAATGGGAGAGGAATAATAGTATCATCACAAGGAATATTTTCATACTAACCAAGAAATAATATTTAAGTTAAATACATACAGATATGTCAAAGGTAGCAGGTGTAGGTAGTGTCACAATGAGTGGGAATGTTGCTGGTAAGAGATTAGGAGTAAAGAAATTTGAAGGTGAGAGTGTAAAACCAGGGAATATAGTTGTCAAACAAAGAGGCTCTGTATATCATCCTGGTAAAAATACATATATGTCTAAAGATTACTCTATACATGCTAAAATAGATGGTTTTGTTAAATTTAGACGTATGAGTGGTTTTAAAAGAGGCCAGTACTACATTGATGTAGTAGAAACTCTTTAAGGTAAATAATGGCTAAACAACGTTTCATCCAAATTGAAAGTAAGAATGCTTTGTTAGAGCTCTTGAAAGAGGGTAGAGAGTTTGAGCGTATATATCTTGCTAGTACTGCATTTAGAGATGAAAAGACTAAAGAGATTGTAGAGCTAGCTGCTAAGTATAAAGTCCCAATTATTAGAGTTCCTAGAAAGACCTTAGTAAGAAGATTGAAAGCATCTAGTTCAGAGAGTGTAGTAGGTATGATGATTTCTCAAAATCATTGGACATTAGAAGAGCTACTTGAGAGTGTATACTCTGAGAAGAAATTACCATTCTTTTTAATATTGGATAATCTTAAATATACTCAAAATGTAGGTGCTATTATGAGAACAGCTTTTGCTGTAGGAGTAAACGGCATTATATCCTCTCCTACTGAATCTAGCTTGGTAAATGATGAAACCTTAAGAATATCTATGGGTGCAGCAGAGAGAATTCCTACTGTTGAGATGAGTCTTTTTGCAGCTGTTAAGGAGCTTTCTAAGAATGATATAAAGATATTTGCTGTAGATATGGATGGAGAGACATACTTTGATGCAGATCTAAGAGGGCCTAGTGCATTTATAGTGGGTGCTGAGGATACAGGTGTATCTACAGGTATGTTAGAGAGAGCAGATAAAAGGGTTTCTATCCCTATGAGAGAGGGTATTGGTTCTTTAAATGTAAGTGTTAGTGCTGCGGTACTAATGTACGAGAAGTTAAGACAGGAAGTGTCTACTAAGTAGTTTATACACTCTCTAATCCTAATAGTTTTAATATTTTCTCTAAATCATTTTTTGTCATATATCTAATCTGTACTTTTCCTCCCTTACTCATTTTTCTAATAGTGGTTGAAAACCCTATCTTCTTTGAAACCTCTTCTGCGTAAAGTAGTAAGTCTGGATTACCAGTTTGAACTCTTTTATACTTAGCACTCTTACCGTAGTTTATCTTTCTCACAAGAGACTCTGCCTGTCTAACACTTAAACCTCTTTTAATGATAATGTCAGCAGCTGCTATCAATGACTCTTCATCTCTTATACCTAGCAGTGCTCTTGCATGTCCTTCACTAATGGATTCATTTAGTACTACCTCTTTAACCTCATCTGGTAATTTAAGTAACCTTATTTTATTTGTAATAGTTACTCTATTTAATCCAACCTTCTGTGCAATCTCATCTTGCGAGAGTCCAAATTCATCCTGTAGCTGTATAAAGGAGTTTGCCTCTTCAAGAGGGTTGAGATCTTTCCTTTGGATATTCTCTATTAATGCAATCTCTAACATCTCTTGTGGTGAGGACTCTTTAATAACTATTGGTATGTACTTTAACCCTGCTAATTGAGCAGCTCTAAACCTTCTCTCACCTGCAATGATAAAGTAGTTATCTGAAGATTTATCCTTAGTTACTATTAAAGGTTGAATGATACCGTGCTCCCTTATCGAGTCTGCAATACTAATTAACTCCTCTGGATCTATATTCATTCTAGGCTGATATGGGTTAGGGGTAATCTTGTTAATATCAAACTTCTCTCTATATGAGCTACTTGAGTTATCAATCTCTTTAGAGTCTATTAATGCTGCTAAGCCTTTACCTAATCTTGCGTCTGTCATTTTTTATATAGTAATAATTTAAAAAAATCTTTTTATAAACTCTTTAGCTAAATCTGTATATGCATTTGCACCTGAAGATTTAGGATCGTACTGAAATATTGTCTTACCGTGAGATGGTGCTTCTGAGAGTCTTACATTTCTAGGTACTACAGAGTTAAAGGCTGTTTCTTTAAAGAAATCTCTTACATCGTCTACAACACTTGATGAGAGTTTTGTTCTACTGTCATACATGGTTAAAATAACGCCTCCTATTTCAAGTGAGGGGTTGATACCTTTTATTAATCTTGTTGTCTCTATGAGCTGTCCTAGCCCCTCTAGTGCGAAGTATTCACACTGTATTGGAATTAATAGATTGTCTGCAGCACTTAGTGCATTTATTGTAAGTAAACCAAGTGATGGGGGACAGTCTATTAATACAACATCTATAGTATCATCTACCTTCTTTAATGCTTTCTTTAGTAATGTTTCTCTAGAAAGCATATTAACCATCTCTATTTCTGCACCTGCTAAGGAGAGATGTGATGGTATTAAGTATAGATTTTTAGTTGAGGTAGATACAAAGACAGAGGGTATATCTACAGAGTTAACAAGTACATCATATATACTTTTGTAGGGAGCTTCTTCATATGAATGCCAACTTTCTCTATCAAATTGCTGAGTAAAGCCAACACCTGAAGAGAGATTTGCTTGAGGATCAAGATCTACAAGCAGTACTTTCTTACCTTTCTTTGCTAATGCTGCTCCTAGATTTATAGCTGTAGTAGTTTTACCTACACCACCTTTTTGATTAGCTATTACAAATATTTTCATCTGTATAATCTATCATGTTTCACAACTAGAGTCTACATGTTGTACTCTTGATGAGTAACAAGTCTAAAATCTGTAAATGGAAAGTATACTATCCATGCTTTACCCTTAATTCTATCTTTAAGAATAGGGCCAAACTCTCTAGAGTCAGAGCTATTAGGTCTGTTATCACCTGATACAAAGTATTGGTTATCAGAGATTGTAATTGTTTGACCTTCATGGATATATGAACCTCCATTAGTTATTACAGAGTCATCAAGGTATGTAGATTCATCTAGTTTGTCTCCGTTTATGTAATACTCTCCATCTTTAATCATAACTTCGTCTCCTGGAACACCTATTATTCTTTTAATAAAGTCTTGGGTATCAGAGTATTTAAAGATAATAACATCACCTCTTTGTGGTGATGCAAATTTATATGTAATCTTATTAGCCATTAAATACTCCCCATTCTTGTATGTAGGATGCATAGAGTTACCAACAACTTCATGTGGTGTCATTATGAAAAGATAGAGTACAACTGCAAGTACTAATGCTACCACTACTGTTTCAATAAAGGAGGAGATAAAGCTACCTATGGATGCAAATATTTCTACACCTTTTGCTTTTCCACTACTACTAACCTCTGTTGATTCGTACATTCTTTAGGGGCATAAATTTAAGAATTGGTACCGCTACGGGGAATTGAACCCCGGTTTACAGGATGAAAACCTGTCGTCCTAGTCCACTAGACGATAGCGGCATACCTGAGAAAGATTTTACTACACTGAAGCCCTTTTGGAAAGCTCTTTTAAGAATTGCTGTTCTTCTTGGAAGCTTGCTCTTTGATACTCATTTAATTCTTTATTAAAGATATATCTTCTTTTACATTTACATTCGACCATATCTCTTCTTTCGGAGATTTTACCAACTCTTTTTGCTTTATCTAATGGGTTTGTACATCCTACACACATTCTTTTTTCTAAAAGTACTTTCTGGAAGGGTGATACTAGTTTTTTATACATGATATTTGTTTAAGTAAATAAATATGCCGAAGACAGGAGTTGAACCTGCACTGGGTATTATCCCAACATGCTCCTAAGGCATGCGCGTCTGCCAGTTTCGCCACTTCGGCTAAACAGGAGTATTTTACTAAATATATCTCTATTTTACAAAGTAAGGGGTTAATATAATGAGTAGGGGTAGATGAGGTTTGTGGTGTATCCAACTTTAAGAATACTCTTTAATCTGTTATCTTTACTGTAGAAAAGAGTTCTAGAATATCCTCTAAAGCATTTTCATTATTTCCAGAAGTAATAGTATAGTAATTGTCATTTATTTTTAGATCAGCATAGTATGAAATAAAGCCATCGTTAGTTTCTGCTCGAGTAATTATTCCAATTTTATTCTCTCCTATATATAGATCTTGTTTTATTCCTGTTACTTCTATCTTTGAATCTATTTCTGATGGTAGGGTAAGTTCATAATAAATATGTTGAAATGGACTTCTTAAGACCTTAATATTTTCCTCTATGAGTTTGATTTCTTCTGAACTATCTAAAAATACAGAGATAGTTGATTTCTCCTCATTATTAAACAAAAGCATAGTGTTTTCTGTATTAATTTGATCTTCTTCAGAGATTTCGATTATTTCTTCTAAAGGTACGAATTCCCCAGTGAGATTAAAAGAGATCTTATCAAATGAATAGAGTGTTTCTCCTGTTTTATCTTCTATTCTTTTGGGAGAGGTATCAACAAGGATGAATAGTACTAAGCTAAGGAGGATAGTAAAGATTATGAGGATAGAGATAAGAAAAGCTTTTCTCATTTTACGCATATCTAAATTTAACTCTCTTCAATACCACCAAATATCTTTCCGTATACTTTTACATATCCATTCTCTTTATGTATTGCATTAGCTAATACCTCTTCTTGAGTGAGTGATTCTTTAGCTATATCCTCTCTAAGATTATCAAAAGGTATGTGTTTTTTCATTGGTTGTACATTAGTTGTGCCTATTTCTTGTAATATTTTTGCACTCTCTAATATAGTTTCCATTTGAGGAGTAAATTTCTCTAGCTCTTTTTCTGTAAGCCTTATTCTAGATAGCTCAGCTATATGTTCTAATGTTTTCTTATCCATTTATTTTCTCTATTAAAATTGATCTTGTACTATTAGGGTCTGCACTACCCTTAGTTTTTTGCATAACCTGACCTACTAGGTATCCTATAGAAGCCTCTTTACCTGCTTTGTAATCATCTACAGCTTTAGGATTAGAATCTATTACTTCTTGTACAATCTCATCTATATTACCTGTGATATCCTTTGCATGCTTTTTAGCATTTGATATTAAATCTCCTAAGTTCTTTTTCTTCTCAATAGATTCTCTCAGTAACTCTTCTGCTTTATTTCTTGTTAATATATTGTTTTTAAAAGCCTCTATTAATTGTGCTAAATCTTTTGTAGTAGCTATTGAATTGTAATCCTTATTACCACTTTCATTAGATATTGAGAGTACAGTAGTTAGAAACCAATTACTTGCCTCTTGTGCTGCTACTTTTGTATCAAAGGATGTAGATAGCTTTGCTTGTAGATCTTCAAAGTATTCATATGTATCTTTTCCATTAAATACAAGAGTGTATGCATCATGATCGGATATTTCCCAATCTTTATTATATTTACAATATTTCTTATAGCTATTCTCTGGCATCGTTTCTTTAATTCTTTCTATATCTTTCTGTGTAATTTCTATAATAGGGATGTCTGGATCTGGCATATATCTGTAATCATCTGCACTTTCTTTTGATCTTTGGAATACAGTTTTTCCTTTAACTGCATCCCATCCTCTTGTTTGCTGAACAATCTCTTTTCCTTGCTCTATCTCATCAATTAGTCGGTTTACTTCATAGTTGATTGCTTTTTCTACTGCTGATATAGAGCCGATATTTTTAATTTCAACTTTAGGATTTAATACTGCTTCATTAATAGGGACTATTTTGTTATCTAAGCGCTTCCAAGTACCTTTTCTTTGTACTGAGATATTTGGTTCACATCTCATCTGTCCTTTCTCCATATCTGCATCAGAGACACCGTAATATCTTGCTATATTTTGAATATCAGTAGCGAATTTATAGGCAACTCTTGCACTTGTTATACATGGTTTTGTTACAATCTCAATTAAAGGTACTCCTGACTTATTGTAATCTATTAATGTATACTCTTGGCCATTAGACTCTGTATGATGTGTTGATTTTGCAACATCTTCCTCCTGATGGATTCTTTCTATTTCAACAATTTCAAACTCAGTTTTTTCACCTGGTGCTGCGTATAGGCATAGATGCTTTCCATTAGAGCAGATTGGGTCCTTGTACTGACTAATTTGATATCCTTTTGGTAAATCAGGGTAGAAGTAATGCTTCCTGTCAAAATGTATTTCATTATGAATATCACACTGTGTAGCAAGACCCATTAGTATACATAGCTCTATTGCTCTTTTATTTGGTACTGGTAGGGCTCCTGGTAATCCTAAGCATGTAGGGCATACATGAGTATTAGGTTCGTTATTAAAGTAGTTAGTAGGGCAGCTACAAAACATTTTACTCTTGGTTTTTGTTTGTATGTGTATTTCTAATCCAATAATTACATCGTATTTTGATCTGTCCACGTTTGGCTTTTTGCTTAATTAAGGCATAAAATGATATCAATTTATAACTGATATCGCAATTTAATTAAAGATTTTTATCTCTGTATCCTTACTAGGTATGCTTTCACTTGCATCTGGGATAATGTAGTAGGTACCACGACCTTGACCCTTCTGTTGGATATATTTCTTCTCTAGCAGCTCTTGTAGGTCTCTGTATGAGGTCATAAAGGAGACTCCCATCATCTTGGTATACTGCTGTCTAGTTACTCTTGCATTTGTATTTAGGTATTCAACTATCTTTGCTTGTCTTGGGTTTAAGTCTTTACCAATCTTTTTATTTATCATTATCTTCTCTTCATATGCTTGGAAGAAATCTTTAGATATATCTATGGTGGTTAGAGAGAGTGTGTACAGTACAGCCTCTATGAAGATGGTTAGGTCTCTTTTACCTTTAGAGATTTTAAAGGCTGAGTTAATATCTTCACTAATTAAAAACATAGCTTTAGAGTAGGGGATTAGATTGTGAGGATTAAGGTTGTATATCTTTGCTAATGCTTTAATGGTGAGTATTGAGGTTATTTGATTGCCTGCATAGAAGGGTGCTTTATCTATAAATTCATAGAGTAAGATTGCAAACTGTATTAACTTATGAGTGCCAGTAGAGGAGTTAGCAATCCAACCGAAGAGTTCATTGAAGTGTGTCTTCATATCTATGTTAGGGTAGTAATCTCTAAGGTTGTACCATGTATCGTAAAGGTCGAAGGGCTTCTCTGAGAATGTCTTTATTCTTGAAAGATCCCACTCCTCTACAATATTTTTCATAACGATTTTGTTTAGGTGTGTAGAGAGCTCTATTGATGGTTTAAGAGCACTTTTAATATTGTATATATCTAAGAAGTCTTGAGCATTTTTGAAGTTAGTAAAAACTCTCAGCTTATTTTTATATGATGGTAGTACCTGACCTCTTTGTACTGTTAAGGCCTTACTGTATCCAATTGGGTATGAGATTAGCTCACCCAACTTGTCTATCTCCTCTGTAGCGTATTTCTCCCTAATGGTATGAAGTGCTGTAGAGGGCATTGGAGTATTTCTTATTTTATCAATACTTAGTTCATATTTTATTATGTAACTAAGTATTAGATTTGTTATTGTATATTTTGGTATAGTCATGTTTTTGCAAAGCTGATGGATGGGATCGAACCATCGACCTGTCCCTTACGAAGGGAATGCTCTTCCAGCTGAGCTACATCAGCAATTACGTAACGTGATTGTAACAAACGGTGGGGTAATATACAACTATATTACCCACTGTTTGTGATTTTGAGATCCCTGTTTATTATAGAAGGCTTATCATTTACAGTGATAACGTTGTTATCCTTCAAAGTATACCCAGGTGTTAATGATCTGATCTCATATGTACCTGGTTTAATTATAAATCGATATTCTCCTTTCTCATTTGTAACTCTTTCTGTTTGTAGCTTGTTAAACTCTCTCTCAAAGAGGCCTACATTGACTCCTACAACAGGCTCACCATATGCATTAGTAACCTTTCCATATCTAACATCTCTGCTTACAGAAGAGAGAAGTAATACTGCTAAGACAATGGCGTATTCAATTAATACAATGAGATTAAGCGTACTGCTATTTGTCTTGTATGCATATATGGAGTATGCAAGTAATCCTACAAAGAGTAGTAGTTTAATAAATTGGAGTAAGATAGCGGATCTATTTATTACAATAGTTTTGAATATATCAAATACTTTCGCTTTATTACTATCTATTGGAACAGCAGTAATAATCTCTGCATTCTCTTGTACTTCTAACTTACCGTTATATACATTACTAATATGCATATCAGTACTACCTACTACCATTGTTGATGGGAATGTATATTGTGGTTTCTGAACAGAGAGAGTATATACATCTGCTTTAATATTACCTCCAAACTCTCCATATGTACCTGTTACATCCGTATGTACTAG
>JBBADY010000013.1:0-15532 GCA_041656215.1 Candidatus Dojkabacteria bacterium
TGGAGATATATTTGAAAAAGAGAGTGTAAATGATCTAGACTTCTATCTTGAGAAAAATTTTGGATTAGATAAATATGATCCTTTTAGATTTATAATTACACCGAGTGGATTAGTAGCTCTCTCAACATCATCAGCTATACCAAACAGTGTCAAAGATGTATGGGCTCTTTCAACAAAAACTCCAACTGTAGGCTTCTTCTTACAAGCACTTGATCATTTAGTAGAAATGAATATTGGAAATTACAATCTTAAAGATTTACAAGGCTCTACTTTCCAATCAATAGGTTATTACTACAGAATATATCAATACAATCATAAAAGAGATTCCGAAATTATAAAGAGTGTATTAGATGAAAGAAGAATGGGATTTCTAATGTATAAAGCAGGGAGGGATACTTTAGGAGAGTAAGAGTGTTGCAGAAATAGATGGTAGTATATATAATAATCAAGTCAATCCGCGATAGCTCAATGGTAGAGCGAACGACTGTTAATCGTTTGGTTCCAGGTTCGAGTCCTGGTCGCGGAGTTTTCTTCTATGAAAGATTCTTTCTAATATGTCTCTCTAGATTCTCTATTATTTCAATAATCTTTTCCTTATCTTCTCTCTCTATTTCTTTATGATTAAACAACTTGTCATATAAAATACTGATAAATTCTTTCTCCTTTTCGTTTAGTATATTACACTCTTCATACGATTTAAGATTGGAAGAATTAATATTAAAAAAGAGATAATTTATTAAAAATACACGTACCATTAATGTTATATATCCCCACTTTAGGGGAGATTGTAATATTTTTTCTACATCCTCTCTTTTACCATCAATGTAGGCAATAGCTTTTTCTTTTGGATAATCAGGTAATGTAACTTTCTTCCCTATTAACAATCTTGATGCAAACTTCAATACATAGAACCTAGCCCAAGAGCCTTTCAATATTGCTTCTTCTGTTTCTTCTAATGTACAAATATATCTAAATGATATTCTCTCTAAATCTAACTGTTTTATACCAATTTCTTTCTTGACTATCACATATAGGTCAATATCACTTTTTTCATTAGCATAACCCCAATAATTAGAACCAAATAGGTATACAGAAAGTAAATTCTCTTCTTTAATTCCAATATTACTTAACTCTCTTAAAATCTCTTTTTTATTAATAACAGGACCATTCATTACGTAATTATACATTAAAATTTAGTAACGAATTTGCTCTCTTTAAATCACTACTTACTTCAAACTTTAGGTTCAGGAATATGTCATATACGGGGAGTACTTGCTATAATCTACCCTATGCTAAATATCCAAAAAACATTAAATAGGTACTCTCTTAATCCAGGAAACTGTATTGTAGTAGGTTCTGGTATTTTGAATGCATTAAAGCTGAAAATTAGTAAGGATATTGATATTACAGTTAAACAGGAAACATATAACAAGCTATTAAAACTCTCTGAATTTAAGGTAGAGAAAATATACGGATTGGAAATTCTTAAATCAGGAAATTTAGAAATAGGCACTAGCTTAAACCTAGCCCCTTCAAATTACAGTTATGAATTTGATGAATTATTCCAAAACTCAATCATATTAGATAATGTAAGATATCTTACATTAGAGTTTCTATTAAAGATAAAGAAAGAATGGAATAGAGATAAAGATAGAAAAGATATTGAAATTATAGAAAAATATCTACAATCTCATTAAATATATCATTACAGTAGCACCACTATTACATTGGTTACGGCCTAATCTTTTCTAATAGCTGTTGTAGATATGGAAAGCCTCCTAAAGATTGTAATATCTTTGTAATAATAGTAACTAAAACAGCTAATACGATAGTACCCCCTATTACAGTACCAATACCATTTAAAATAGATATAAAGAAATTTCTCTTAAAGGAAATCCTTTTATCAATCTTCCTATTTAACTTCTTAATATTCCTATTAAGCTTCTGTACATCACTCTCTTCCATATTTAAATATTACATGCTCAGTATAAATTTGGAAAGATACTATGAAATATTTAACTCTTCAAAAACATAAACAGTACATAATAATATGTACACTCTTATATCTCTAACAAGGAAATTTAATTCTCAAAAATATGAGGGTAACTTTCAGTCATAACACGATACTTCTCACCTGTCTCATCAGAAATAAAAACTATTTCTCTAACTAATTCCTGATCGCACATACACCATACATTTCTACATCTTTCATCTGTATTTCCCGACATGTTTTCTTCAGTATTCATCCTGTCTCTTAATATGTCGTAAGCTAACATCTCCCTAAAAGAGGCCTCTAATCCACACCTATTTAAAATTGATGATATTTGATTAGGAGAAATTCTTCCGTTAAATTTGAAAATATGAGGAAGTGAGAGAACTGTAGTCACCACATTGTACTCCTGCTCAGGTAACTTTCCTCCTGAATCTAGGTACTTTTGATACTCTGTACTGGTTAATAGTTCTGTCCCTTGTTCTAATAACATAGTAGATGATACCATTCAATATTTTAAAATCAACACTTTGATAATCTAACATTTATATCTATATTAAATATATTACTATTCCCTCCCCCATAGTATTAACACTTACTTTATATTATAATAACAACACATAAACACTGTTATGAATAACAGTATCTATAAAAGCTCTTAGCTTTTTAGCTTATGTATCGCACATTAAAAATCTATATTTCAAAAGGAGGAAGAATGAATGTTGTTCACGGATTCTTTTCGTTAGTTTGTATCTATATGATGGCATCAATCTTGTTCATACTAATTTTCTTTGAGAACAAGAAGTTAGCACTTCGTTTCGGTCTTGTTACTCTCTTTATTACAGTAGTACAGTTCGTTTTACTCAATATGACTCCCTTATCTAATACGGTAAAGGACATCATAATGGTAATCACTATCTTACTACTAGCGATATTAGTAACAGGTCAGATTTTAACAATCTTAAAAGAAGAAAAAGTTATAGAAAGGAAAAGATAATGGAAGCAATAGATAGTAATGTATTAATAATGTCTTTTATACTAACAATGGTAGTTTTCTTCTTAAATACTATGCTTAAAAGTGGGAAGGTGATGTTTATGACATCAATGCTTATCTCAATAGGCATACTCATTCTTCAAATGTCCATATTTTCAAATTGGATAGAGCCAAGACAGTATTACCCCATTATTAACCAAATTTCTTACGCTCTGTACTATGTACTCATAGCAGGATTGCTAGTTAATAGGGCACTTAGAGCAGTATGAGAATAAGGATAGTATTAATATATATCTTTTGAAATATATTTTCAGTGCTAAAGGGTCAAGATATTAGATCTTGTAATACTTAATGTGTATACATTAAACTACAAAATCTTTTAAATTGACCCTTCTCTCTTCTACCTATATACTTTACTATATGACTAACAGTAGACTCCTACAGGAATCTCTACTACCTGAATATGTACCATCACAAGAGGTAGAAGATAAAGAGAGGAAAAGGAAAGAACCATCCAATGGTTCAAGATTAAACCTCTCACAAATAGAGACACTCTCTACACTGTATGCTCTGTACAAAGAATCTAAGAGTGAAAGAGAGTTCTTCCAAGAGATAAGTGAGTATAAAGAGGAGGAGAATATACTTGAAAATGCGAAATCCTCTATATATGGAACACAGATGCACTCTTTACAGTACTTTACCCTACTCTTTCATAGGACAGCATATTACAACAGAGTACCTAATATCGATGATTTTAGACATACCTTTTTACAGAAAAAGATCGAGTACAGTAACTCTCTCTTGAAGGTATTAAATATTTCGGATTGCTCTTTTAATGACAACATCTTAGATACTTCACAAAGCTATTGGAATGAGTGGAGAATGAATGGACAAGATTTTACACCCAGTAAGCATAAAAATTACACCGTATCTCCATCAGAGATTAGAAAGCTATGGGAAAGTGGAGTAATACCACTAGAAGATATATCCCTTTTTAAAAAGAACTTCCTTAAAACACCCCCTGAAAATCTTAATCCTGAAAAAACATATATATTAAATGAAACACCTCTAATCTTAAATATATATTTTCATGACTCTAATCTCTTAATACCAACAGTTATAGATGAAATTTGTATACCTAGAGATTTCCCTAATACCCCTATCAAGATTGTTGATTACAAAACAGGCAGTCAATTTAAACAACCAGGATTTAAAGAAAAGATACAAATATTTTTAATGCTTAACTCTGTAATTCTAAATCTAAAGGATAGGGTAAAAGATATTAAGTTTGCACCAGATCTATGGGAAATAGCTCATAAGAAACATGATCTTACTTTACCTCACTTCCAAGGTAAGAATTCAAACAAGAAATTCATAGAATCAATATTCTCTACTCAATTAACAAGTATATTGGAAACATATAACAGCTATGTACAATACTCATATGTAAATCCATTAACAGGAGAAAGAATAGATATAGATTTAGATACTCTTGGTATAAAGAGTAAGGGTGATATAGAGGAAATTATTCGATATCTTAATAACATTAGTACCTTCTACCTTGAATATAAAGATAAACTTAAGCATAGAATAGATAGTAGTAAATCCCCATATACACTACCTACATTCCCTATAAAGAATTTTACAAAAGAGAACGGTTTTAGTAAGGGAGTACAGTTACCATTCGGTATATAATTATCTTTCTTTCCATATTGACAATTAATGCTTTAGATATAGAATTAATAAGATATGAATAAGAGGAAAGAGAAAGTAAAAACCAACAAAACAATCAACTACATACTACTGTTACTTCTTTTCATTACTGGATTCTTTCTAGGTTTTCTTTTTAATTCCTCCTCTCAAACAGAAGATAGTAATACTTTCACACAGAGTAGATTAAAAGGCTATGTATATATCAATCCACTAATCGATTTTGAAAGTGTACAATCTGCTAAGGTAGGTGAGATTGTAAAACTGGAGAGTGAATTAAAGAGATATATAAGTCAGAAAACTACAGAGTATACAAAAAGCAATGTTACACATATATCTGTATATTATAAAGACTTAAACTCAGGAGCGTGGATAGGAGTAAATGAAGAGGAGAAATTTGCTCCTGCTAGTTTACTAAAGCTTCCAGTTATGATTGCTGTTTACAAGATATCTGAAAGTAATCCTAGTTTTCTTACTAATAAAATACAGTTTGAGAAAGAAGATATAGCGATGACTCAGAATATAGATCCTAAATTACATTTAGAAGAAGGGAAGGAGTATACGATAGATGAGCTAGTAGATAGAATTATAAGATATTCGGATAATGACTCTTTAACTGCAATACTTGATACAATCTCATATGAACAATTAGTAGAAATATACTCTGAATTAGGACTACCAAATCCATATGAGCGTGACTCAATAGATACATTATCTGTTAAGGAGTATGCCTCTTTCTTTAGAATCCTTTACAACGCTTCATACTTAAATAAAGATATGTCTGAAAAAGCACTAAAGCTTCTCTCTACTACAGAGTATGATGAAGGCTTAGCCTCTGGTATACCTAGTGATGTGAAGATTGCGAATAAATTTGGAGAAAGAGAGAATCTAGATGACCTTACTCTTGCAAGAAAGCAATTACATGATTGTGGAATTGTATATCATTCTAGCAAACCGTATATACTCTGTGTAATGACAAAGGGTGCCTCTTTTAACTCTTTACAAGCTGTATTAAAAGATATCTCAAAAATAGTGTATGAAAAAGTAGATACGAAGTAATCTCTTTGATTTGGTATAATACAAAGTTAAGAAATTTCAGTAACGATATGAAGAAAAATATTCTCTCTCTAATACTTACAATTACAGTACTACTACTCTTTGGAATATACCTATACAGTAATCCTCAGATATTAATCATATTAAAAGATATCTCCCCTCTCTTTCTAATCATCATTATGTTCCTTTTCCTTCTTCTCTTTCTTCTAGAGGGTATCTTTATTAAAGTAGCATTAAATATATTTGATAAGCATATCGATCTGAAAGAATCTTACTACCTATCTACAGTATCAAGAATAGGTAACTACCTACTCCCTATGAGAGCTGGTGCAATATTTAGAGCTACATATTTAAAGAATAAGTATCAGTTTGAATACTCTAAATTCCTCTCCACTTTATATGCATACTACATATTACTCTTTCTTTTAAATGCCATACTAGCTCTCTTTGTATTACTTTTTAAATATCTTTCACTCTCTATCTTCTACCCTATAATAACTCTCTTCTTCATTCTGCTTCTACTTGGCACACTCTTTGTAATACTTTTTAGAAAAACTATACCTACAAGAGAGGGTAAGGGATTAAAGTATATTAATAAAGGGATAGGGATATTTAATAAGTTTCTAACTTCATGGGATATGATTGTAAAAAGAAAGAAGCTTTTCTTCTCTCTACTTCTTTTAACCATGGGAAATATCTTAATTAATGGAGTAATCTTCTATGTAGAGTTTCTTTCATTAAAGATAAATATCAATATATTAGATATAGTACTGTATACATGCCTATCAGGTGTATCTCTTCTAGTAAGTATTACACCCGGCTCTCTTGGTCTAAGAGAGGCAATCTTTCTCTTTACTTCAGAGTCCATAGGACTAAGTCAAGATCAGATTATGCAGTTAGCTTTCTTAGATAGAGGGGTTCTCTTTCTACTACTTTTGATACTGTTAATAGTTATTACTGTTTTTGTTAAAAAATTTAAATTAAAAGACATATTCTTTGTTAAAGAGAAAACTGAGTAAACAAAATATTATACTTGTAGTACTACTTCTAATCTTTATCCTTTTTACAGGATATTTAGCATTTAATGTAAAGATGGGTATCTCATCTGACTCATGGTATCACTTAAGAGTATCTCAAGAGTACTCTACAACTCTTGGAATACCCCCTAATACAGAAGACACATATCAATGGAGAGATATTACAAATATCCCATACCTATACTTTTGGATTAACGGTAGGATACTGAATATAAATGAATCTACATTTGGATTTAATCAAGTTTTACTTCTAAGAATTGTTAATATCATCTACTCTTTTATTACAGTAATAGGAGTGTATCTACTCTCTAAAGAATTCTTTAAAAATAGGTGGGTACAATTAATACCTGTTGTACTGCTTACTAACACATTGATGTTTCTTATGCTCTCTAGCTCTATTAATTACGATAACTTAGGGAATATGTTTGCTACATTAGCTATTCTATTTTTTGTTAAAACGGTAAAGAACAAAGGTATACTGAAATACCCTCTATTAGTAATCTTAATGCTTTGTTTAGGAACACTTACTAAGTTCACTATTATGCCCTTAGCTTTCATTATGGTAATTCTATTACTGTATGAACTATTTAAATATCGTAAAGAGTGGTTTAAGAATTTAAAAGGTAAAACCCTACTGCTCCTTATACCTATACTACTCTTTGGAGGATTGAATGTACTTTTATACGGTAACAACCTAATTAAGTATCAAGAACTAACACCTAGCTGTGAGAAGATTCTCACACATGAACAGTGCTTATCTAATGGAGTATATTACAGAGATATTGTTACAATACCAGAAGTAGAGGTTAATGTTATAGATATGGTACTCAGTGGAGAGCGACTAGACCCTATTAGATATGCAGGGGTATGGATATGGGAGATGACAAAGAGAGTAGTAAGCATTATGGGAGATAGCAGTTTATTTCATAGTGATACTGTAGTATCAATCTTTGTTGTACTGTTTTCTATAACAGTACTCTTTGGAGTAATAAATTGGAAGAAGTTAAGTAAAGAGGCCAAATATTTAGGAATAATTACACTCTTCTATTTACTTGTACTAATGCTTGTACAAAACTACGATATGTATTTAAAGAGAAGCTATCCTGCTCTTGCTCTACAAGGCAGATATATGTTCCCTGTAATATCCTCTCTCTATGTATTAATAACTATGTTTTGGATGAGTATTAAAAATAGGTACATTAAGATATTGCTAATAGCACTCTCCCTTGCACTACTAATCTCTCTCTCTATACCCTTCTTTTTACTAAAGGTAGATCCTAATTGGTTTGGTACTATCACTTACTAACGGTATCCTCCCTTTAACATATCAATTGTATCCTTTAGATCTTTAATATATAGAATACCCTCTAAACCCATATATCCCTCTCCCCACTTAGCATCTTTCCATACAGATCTCTCAAGAGCGTGTAAGTTATTTCTATTGTAACTAATAATACCTGATATAAATTTCTTCTGACTAAATACTCCTGTAGAAAGATATTGCTCAGCGTAGGAGATCTCTCTTCCCTTACCAATGCTGTACGGTCTCCAAGGAATAAATATTGTAGGATAAGTTCCTGCTTTATTCTTCTTCTGCAATCCTTTATCAGAGATATTAATAGAAACATCTAGAAATCTTGCCTCTATCCCATTATCAATCTTAAAATCAACACCCCATATATCTTCCTCACCAGTAGTAGGAGTACAATTTAAATCCATTCTACGACAAGATTCCATAAAGAATACCTCTGCTATAATGCCATTAGGAAGACAGTTAATATCAGAAAGGTTATCTAAAAAGGGCATATCCAAAAACTCTTGCTTATCTGCTATATAATAATCTCTATACCATTTTTCACCAGAAGCGTATTCTAAGCGATAATCGATAAGAGAACACACTTGATTTCTAATTTCATTCCATCTTCTTTGTACACTGTTTTCTTTAACATCGTACTCTACAAATTCTAAGTTTCTAGTTTCTGTTCTTAGCAAGATCTCTTTTTAAAACGTTATTCCATATTCTAAATAAATATACCCTCTTTTACAACCTCAACCTATAATGATAATATTTAAATATATAAATTTAGACATATATTAATATGGCTAAGAGGGGCAATATATTTAAATGTGAAGTGTGTGAACATGTTATTCAAGTTCATCATGAGGGAGTTGGTACACTTGTTTGTTGTAACAAACCTATGATTTTACTAGAAGAAAAGAGTGAAGATGAAGGATTAGAGAAACATGTACCTATAATTGAGCTAAGAGATGATACTGTAATGGTGAGTGTAGGAGATGTACTTCACCCTATGGAAGAGGCTCACTATATAGAATTCATTGAACTAATAGTTGATGATGAAAGATATATTCAGTATCTAAAACCTCATCAAGATCCTATAGTGGCATTTAAATTACCATCTCTTGAGTATCAAAGAATAGAGGCTAGAGCATATTGCAATATACATGGACTGTGGAAATCAGAGTAGATATTTAACCTAAGAATATCTGATATCCAAAATAGCCTATTCCTGCAAGTAGCAGTACTATTATTACTACCAATACAATTATTACAACACTACTATCCTTCTCTTCTACAGTACTCTCTCCTAATGTACTTACTACTTCCTCATTAGCTTGCACTGTAGGCTCCTGTGGGGCATCCTGAGCAGTAGAAAATGGTTGTGAGAGGTTTGTAGACATATCGGGTGTACTCTGTGCTACCTCAGCTTCAGAGGAAGGAAACGCAGGTTGTGAAGCTTCACTATCAAGAGTATGCATACTATCCTTTTGCATTGTTGTAGTACCAATATCTGTTGTCTCATCTACAGGAATAGGCGTAATAGGGTCATTCTCTATAACAGGGGGTTGCTGATCTTGCATAGGTGAAGGAGTAGATTGCACAGTATCTTGCACAGGCTCAGCCAAAGGATCTGCCATAGGAGGAGTTTCAACTATTGGTGTAGTCTCAAATTCTACAGGAGCGTTATCCATAACTGTAGGAGTGTCCATTGTTGGTGCACTTTCTGGTTGTACTGCTGCACTATCCATAACTGAAGGAGTGTCCATTACTGGTGCAGTAGTAGATTCAACAGTAGGCGCTGCTACATCTTCTTGTAAAGAAACTTCAGCTGTTGGCTCTGGAGTAGATGTTTCCATTGATTGAACTAACTCTTCCATAGCTAATCCCTGTTCATTTGGTCCTGTACTACCAATAGATGGATTCTGTTGTATAGCGGGCTGTTCCTCTACAACAGGTGTTTGTGGTGTACTTAGATTAGGATCATCTACAACAGTATTAGATTGAGGCTGTATAGAGTTGTAATCATTAGTAGGAGGAGTACCACTGTTATCGTTTAAAGGGTTAGGAGTATTTAAAACTCCACTATTGTTTAAATTATCCACAATGTCAATATAAAAATTTATACACTATTCAATATATCAGAAACTCCTTGCACTCTTCAACAACTCTAAAAGTAATTTACCCTCAGTTTCATTTGCAACCCTAGGAATCAAGTCCCTATCATATATAGTAGGTGTTAATTCTGTTTGAATTACTTTACCCTCTAGTAAATAGAGAGAGAGAACAGTACCCTGCCTTGTTCCAATCCATTTATACTGATCAAAATACAGATTACCTAAACCGTAATAAATTACCCCCTCTTTATAAAGCTCATATGTCTGTGGCTGATGTGCCTGTGTACCAACTACGACATCTGCACCAAAATCTATTGCACTTCTAAACACACCCTTCTGATCTGGAGTGGATAGAGGTTTGTAACATATTGGATATATTACATCAGAGGGAGGATAGCTATAGCACTCTTGAAATTGAAATGTCACTATCACAACATCTGCATTCTCTTTTGCTTCCTTAATATCACTCTCTACCTTACTTTGAGAGTAATGATTCGCACCTGCCCTATTCTCACCTGCAATAGCCATTGTATTTAGCATACTGTCATAGTAGTTATATCCTAGGAATGCAACTTTACTTCCCTTTACCTCCTTGTACAGTATCTTTTCTGAATCCTTCGTATTTAGACCACCTCCAAAGTAATCCCAACCCAACGCCTTATACATCTCTATACTCTTACTGTTATTCTCAGCTCCAAAATCATTGTTATGATTCCCTGTTAATTCAACAATATCAATACCGCTAGCCTTTAATGTTTCAATATACTCTGGTCTTGAACAAAACCTCATACCGCTATACACAGCACAGCCCTCTACAAAAGAAGCTTCATTAGAGGTATGGGTTAAATCTGCATCAGCAAGAAACTTACCTAAATCTCTAGCAGGGTATGCATAGTTACCAGAGCTATCCATTTTAATGGCAAGACCCCTAGACATAGCGGTAACTCCTGTCATATTAATCTTCAGTAAAGAATCTCTATTTAAAGTATCAGAAGATATTCCTTCTACATTCTTTTTAAGAATAGAGAGTACAAAATCAGATCTCTGATCTCCCTCTAGAGAGTATGAAAGTAAAAGTGAATCATTACCCTCTTTTAAAACATTCTCTTTGTCTAGAGAAAGTATCTTTAGCTCTTTAGATATTTTAGATGGATATATCAACCCTATACTCTTCTCACTCTCTTTAAGCTCTAATGGTAGTGACTCAACTAATCTTACATCTACATCCCAAAGTCTTTCTATATACTCCTTAGCAAACTCATACTCCTCTCTCTCCATTAATACTTCTTTCAACTCTTTACTATTAACAGTATCCCTAATCCAATATATGTGACCTACAGGTAGTAACTCTTTAGAAGCAACTACACTCTCTTTAGAATTTGAAATAGCTAGTACAAAGTCTGCACTCTTTTCATCTACAAACTCAAACCTCTTAACATTATTAAAAACAATATCATCTACACCCTCCTCTATTCTTTTTTTACTGATATCGGATATAGAGGGATCTATGTATATATTAAAGGTCTCATATACTACCTTCGGTTTATAATCAAAGAGTAAACTCCTAATTAGATATATTGGAGATGTACTAAAGAGTAGGAAATAGAGAAAAAAACCTAAAAATGGTATAATGATAAGTATAGGAAGAAATATTTTAATATATCTTCTATCCTTTTTAATCCCCATTACTTTGTATTGCATATTCACAGATACATAGTATCACAAAAAATGCTTTCTACAAAAAGAAAACTATGGGATATGTTGTTTGTATTAATTTAAAACATAAACATGAATAAAAATATTGGTAAGAAAAATATATTAGCAGTAATAGCAGGAATACTCTTTACTGGATTAATATTAAATACGATTAATGAAATCTCACCAACAGAGGTTATGAGTAATAATCAAGCATATCTTTTTAATATTAAGCAGGAAGATATTAAAAACTTAGACTCAAATGAAATAAAAGAGAGAATACTTGAAGAGGCTGTATATACAAGAGTAGAAAGTAGTGAGAGTATAATGAAGGTGGAGAATGTGAGAGCATATCTTACAGCAAGAAACTCTCCACTTGCTATACATGCACAAGAGATAGTAAAAGCAGCAGATGAGCACGGAATTGATTACAGATTACTACCTGCAATCTCCATAATTGAATCTAGTGGAGGTATTCATACCTTTAGAACTCACAATGCATGGGGTTGGGGTAAGAAAAACTTTAGTAGTTGGGAAGAGGGTATATGGGCAGTATCTAAAGGATTAGGTAACTACTACTCTAGAGGTCTTAACACCCCTCAAAAGATCAGTGTATATTACTGTCCTCCATCTGCAGGTGAGTGGGCAAGAAAAGTTTCTTTTGTAATGCGTGAGATAGGGGAGTAATGGATATATAATATTCTAATGGAAGAAACTAAGTTAGGAAAATACAGTATCAAATATATAAACAGTATTGAATATCACTCTATCAAGAGAGAGATCTGGACTCAAAATTCATACTACTTTGAAAGTAAGAAAGAGAACCCCTTAATTATAGATATAGGTTCTCATATCGGTATATCAGTTTTGTATTTTAAATCTCTATTCCCAAATAGTAAGATATTGGCCTTTGAACCAAACCCAATTACTTTTAAACTCCTAGAGAAAAATATCGAAAGTAACGGAATTGATGATACACAGATTATTAATAAGGCAGTATGGAAAGAGGACGGAATTAAGAAATTCTATATAGATGGTAAAGAGAATAGTTGGCACTCTAACTCTAGCTTTCTAGAGAGTAGCTGGACAGGTAAAGAGATTACAAAGGAGATATCTGTACAAACTACTAGATTAGATGAATATATAACTGAAGATATTGATATGCTAAAGATAGATACAGAGGGTAGTGAGCTATCAATACTTAATGCACATAAAAGGTTTCTAAGCAAGATAGAGAATATAGTAGTAGAGTATCATCCAACTAAGAATTACAAGGTAAATGATTTACTCAACATATTAAAGCCGTACTTCGAATTAGAAATTCTACATAATGGTAAACCAGAAAAGCATATATCAAGTGGAAAGCTATTAACGATAAAAGGAAAGAAATGTGTGTAGTGTAGACTTCCATCCTTTTCTAAATATACTGTAAAGAGATTTTCCAAGCTTTGATGAATCATGCCTTACTAAACTTCTTACTAAGGTATCTCCCTTCTCCCTCTTTATTGCAGAGTTAGCAACTAAGTCTGTCCTAATTATTACCCTACTAGAATCAGTATCATCTAAATCATCTTTAAAAAGATTCTCTCCATCCCCTAAATATCTTTTATATGCATACTCAGGGATCTTCCCATTGTTAAGTAGGATATAATCTACCTTTCTACCGATATATCTCTCCATAATCTTAACCATATCCATATGTGTAAGATCTCTTGTTTGCCCTATCTTAGACATAAGGTTTGGTATTAAGATAATCTTTGCTTTACTCTCTTGTAACGCCTCCGGTATTCCATCTACAACAATGTTAGCTAAGGTTGTCGTGTATAAGTCACCTGGACCAATAATTATATATTCTGAATTAAGTATTGTATCTACCGCCCCTTTGTACGCTTTAGCTTTACTATCTAAATAAAATTTCTTTATCTTTAAATCTTCCCCAGGCTCATCTATTAAATGCTCCCCTACTACCTTTGTGCCATTACTGTACTCTGCAACCAATCTAACCTTATCTAGTGTAACAGGCACAATATTACCAGTCACATTAAAAAGATATTTAAACATCTCAATAGCCTCTACCTCTGAGCCTGTAATATCAGTCATTGCAATCATAAGGAGATTTCCTAAGGTATGACCTTTTAGACCATCACCTTGTGAGAAACGATATATAAATAGATTCCTTAAGATATCTCCCTCCTTCTCATGTGAGAGAGCTATTATAGATTTTCTTAAATCACTAAGAGGTAAAAGTCCAAACTCATCTCTCACAACAGCATTACTACCACCATCATCCATCATTCCAACTATAACTGAGATATCTAAATCTCTATGATTTTTTAATCCCTCTAATACGGTTGTAGTTCCAGTTCCCCCTCCTATTACGGTTATTTTCATAGATGAATTTTATCTTAAAAGATGATATAATTAAATGTTTACTTAACAATTATACATCATTATGAACTTCAAGATTGGATCAAAAGTTTTCTACCCTTCACACGGTGCTGGATGGGTTAAGCAGGAGAAAGAGATAGAGTTTAATGGAGAGAAGAAGCAGTATTTTGAGTTTGAGTTTATCAACAGTGCTATTACAATCTCTACCCCTATCGAGAATATCGATAACTTAAGTGTTAGAGCTGTAAATAGTGCTAAGGATATTAAAGAGAAGATAGCTGTATTAAAAAAGAAACCTATTAAAGATCCAAAGACTACAGATTTTAATAAACTTATGGATCTATTTAAAAACCTTGAGAAAGGTGCGAATATCGAATCTGCTATAGAAACTATACAGTACTGTAACCATGTTAAAAGAGGGAGAGAGAAAGATGGTAGATTAATACCAGTTACAATAGAAAATGAGCTTAACAGAGCTATTGACGATATTGTAGGTGAGTTAGCAGTATCTTCTGGAGTAAAACTATTCACAGCTGCTAAAAGCTTTGAAAAGATTACAGGTATAGAAACTAAAATAGAGGATAATGATTAATACTATTTAATTATCTCTACTTCTAATATCTCATTATCAACTTTTATATTAATAGCTTCATTAAGGTTATCTCTCTTCTCGAAAGATTTTACAAATATCATTTTACTTAACTCTTTTCCATTCTTCTTTAATATCTCCTCTATCTCTTCACTATCACTTCTGTAATATATAGAGATTAACTCTCCCATCTGACAACCACTCTCCTTCCTAGCAACCTGTAAACCTCTTACTATTTCATTTAATAGACCCTCTTCCTTCAAACCATCTGTAATAGATATATCTAAAGAAACAAACACATGATTACCCTCCTGTGATTCTATACTGCTTCCCTCCACAACCTCTTTAGAGTAAACAACCTCTTTAACATTTAACTCCCCCTTCACTATCTCCATCATCTCTTCATCTTTCAAAGGTATGTATACCTTAGATAGTGGCTGTCTTACTTTTAATTTCCTCTCATTTCTAATATTTAATCCTAATGAGGATATATCTCTTACTTTTGACATACTTACAAGCAACTCCTTGTCTAACAACTTTTCGTTAAGTAAAGGAAAGTCCTCTAAATGTACAGACTCTTTAGCAGAGGGTACAAAACCATTAGCTAATGTCTGATATGCAGATTCTGATATAAATGGAGCAAATGGAGCCATTAACTT
>JBBADY010000014.1:0-15530 GCA_041656215.1 Candidatus Dojkabacteria bacterium
CGTTATCTTAGCCCCTGCACTACATGAAGATACTCTGTTTGAACAAACAGATAGCGCTAGTGGAACTAAGACATCTCTCTCATATGATTTAAAGGTTGTTACTGATTCCTTAATACCTCCACTTACCAGAATATATCCAGAGAAATATATAGCGAAGGAGGAGAAAGATGGTATGTCATATCTATTTAAATCTCAAGATAGGGTTGGTAACTCTCCTTACTTAGAGTTTGGTACAAAGCAAATATATAAATTTGAATTAAAGTACAAAACACCAAAGACAGATAACTTAGTGCCTGAGAAATACTCATCTCTTCTTAATGCTCTCTCTACAAACATATATGAGATCTCTTTACCAAGAGAGTTCTCTGAGACAAATCAAAGAGTAAAAATTGAGAGTATATACCCTACTCCAGCTAGAATATCTAAGGATAGTGAAGGGAATATAATTGCGAAGTTTGAGGTTAGAGCAAACAGAAGTAGTGAAATATTAATCACTGGATATATATGGCTTGAGCAGGAAGATTTAGAAAATAGAAGGGCAATTCCCAATCCTACATTTGAGCAGTACAAGAGCTCTGTTGCCCAGGATAAGAATTTAAATAAGTATTTAACCTCTACTACATATTGGGAAGTTACAGACAGCTATATCAAACAGCAAGCAGATACATTACTAGAAGATACTACTACTTTAATGGATGTAATAAAGAGTGACTATAGATATATAAATGAGAGACTTGATTACGATGAGAACAAAGCTAATAGCGAAAATAAACGAATAGGAGCAAGAGCTGCACTACAAGGTGGTGGATCTGTATGTATGGAGTATGCAGACTCTATGATAGCCATACTAAGAGCTCAAGGTATTCCATCTAGAGCAGCACTTGGATACTCTAATTTGAATATATTAGAGAAAACTAATGAAGATGGTAGTACAAGACATCAGTGGGTACAGGTATGGATTCCTGAGTATGGATGGTTAAGTATAGATCCTACATATGAGAGTGAGAATATGTTAATTGGTCAGAATATAGAGAAGGTACTTTGGGAAACCTTCTACGATGAAGAGCTTACCAATATTAAGATATACTCTGCAGATAGTGTAAATGGAGAGAACTTCTCAGATTACACTGTAAAAATATACGCAGTAGAGAGTACTCCCCAAGATGATACATTACTAGATTACTCAGATATTAAGGCAATAGAAGATGTAAATGTAACAGCTATAGATACAATGAATACCTTTGTAAAAACAACTACACTTGGTAAAGCATTAGTTATTCTTTTACCTATATTTATCATCTTAATAGCTTTAATAGCTATACTTGTAATACTTACCTCTTTAGTTAGAAGGTTTAAAACTCGAAAAGCTTCTTAAGATCTATAGCCTTAATACCATCTTCCATTCTATCTGGAGTTGTTGCATACAAAGTCATTAAGAGCTCTCCTTTCTCAACCTTCTGTCCAGGTAGTTTATTAAAATATATACCTGCTTCTTTTATCTTAGGTGTACCTAGAGATCTTGCAATCTCAACTACCTCCCTTGTAGATATATATTTTAGCTCTCCACCTTTAGGTGCTAATACTTCATGTACTAGCTTTCCTGGTTTAAGATCTTCAGCTTTAACTACACTCTTAGCTCCCTGCGCTTTAGCTATATCCCAGAATTTAGTCAGTGCTTTACCTGAATCTAAAAGCTCTTGAGCAAGCTTTTTACCCTCCCCCTTCTTTGCCCTACCGTTATGTTCAAATATCTCCGTAGCCATACCCAACACTATCTCTTCCATACCCTTTGGTCGTTGATCATCTCTTTCGAGTACTCTTAAGCAATCTCTCATTTCAAGGATAGGGCCTACTCCATTACCATCAGGTCCTTTTACTACTCTCTTGTATGTTACACACTTAATTCCAAATTGAGCGAACAGTTTCTCGAACTCCCTAGCTAAAAATTCCAAATCATCTGGTCTTTCTAACTTAGAACCTCTCCCATATGGAAGATCTATTAAAACAGAGGTAACACCCATAGCTATTTTCTTAGCAACAATACTTACTAATACTTTTTGAAACTCTTGAATCTTAAGAGATCTCTCTACATTGATAATCTCATCATCTGCTGGGGCTAAGTACAATGAACCTCCCCATATTAAACATGCTCCTGTTTTCTCTACAACTTCATACACTTTCTTTTTTGTTAATGCTACCGGTAGTACAGTCTCTAAAATATCTGTTGTACCTGCTGGAGAAGTTATTGCTCTTGTGGAACTGTTAGGTACAACAAGACCATTAGCTGCAAGTATTGATACTAGTATAGGGGTGACACCCTTACCTGCTGTACCTCCTATAGAGTGTTTATCTACAACCAGATCTTTATTGTTCTTAATATACTTAAACTCAAGTATCTCTCCCGATTCGGCCATACCCTTAGTCATCCACTTAATCTCATCATCAGTAAAGCCTGGATTGAAGAATGTAGACACAAAGAAGGCTACCTCTGTCTCCTTAAGCTTCCTAGACCCTATATCCTCCATAATTGCGAGTATCTCCTCCTCATTAAGCCTCTGACCCGATATCTTTTTCTTAATAGCCTCTAGGGACTTCCCTGCCTTAGGTATATCTATCATTACCTTTCTACCTGCAGGTATATGGTATTCCTCTGGAATCTCCTCATACAGCCCTACTTCTCCTATAGCTACTTCACTGTCTGTAATTATAACTTTTACGTAAAGCTCAACATCCTTATACCCTAGTAAAACTATCTCTCCTTCATTAATACCCAACTCATCTGCATCATGTTGATGCACTATAATAAACAGATCTTTACCTGCTCCAAGATCAACTTTCTTACTCTTTAAAAATAGGGCCATAATTCTGTACGTTTAATTTAAGATTCAAATAGCCACGAGTACTTAGCTCTAATTACATCTGCAATCTCACTAGGTTTTAATATACCAAATTCGGTCAAGAAACCAGTAATAAGATTGTTATCAATAATTTCAAATGCAGGATTAAACATGTTAAGACCCTTTGGTGCATCGCCCCACAGCTCCTTACTTTCACGAACCTCTATTACTATGTTATCTACCCCTATATTGGGATCTACCTTCAGAAGTGGTGAAACAACGTATAAGGGTTTACTTGCATAGAAAGAAGACATAGCAATACCCCAGCTCCCTATCTTGTTTATACAGTACCCTTTCATAGTAATCTGATCACAGCCCATTAACACTCCATCAATGGAGATAGAGCCCCTACCTATTACAAAAGACTCTGCAGCACTATCAGCTATTAAGGTAGTAGAAATACCTCCCTCTAAAAGGCTTCTTGCAGTCTTACGTCCTTGCATTAAAGGTCTAGTTTCTGTACAAACAGCATCAAAAGACTCTTTACCCTCAGCTATACCTTTTATCAAAGATACAGCCGTTGAAGAGTGACAATGAGTAAGTATATTCTCTAAGTTTTTAACATAAGGAACACACAGATCAATAATGGCTCTCTTAGAATCAGAAATCATATATAGATAGCTATCACAGTACCCATCCAAGCTCTGTTTCATGCTTTCCAATGTATGTAAATCAGCACTGTTCTTTTTCACCATATGCTTTACATACTTAACACCATTCCTTGCAAGAGGTTCATTCAGCCTAGCATCTGCTAATCTATTACCTACCTCTATAAATTCTTTAAAAAGGAGATCTTTATCTGTAACCTTAGATTCTTGAAGATATGTCTTCATTCCCTCTAAGGTAGCAATAGCTACATTGGTAGCACCCTGTATGTTCAAATCTTTTATATCTTTTTCTATATCTAATATCTTTTGTATATCCATTTACTTCAATTCAAACTCTTCATTTAATTTAGGGACATCTGTTTCTATATTTAACTCTGATTTAATATTAGTAGCAAAACCAATAGCTATCTCTTCGTCACCATGAGTTATAAAAATCTTCTTTGGTGTATGACCAAAACTTCTTAACCAATATCTTAAGTCTCTCTGATCTGCATGAGCAGAGAATCCTCCCAAGGTATGAATCTGAGCATTTACCTCCAAATTCTGACCCATAACTCGAACCTCTTTATCTCCATTAACTAGCCTTCTACCTAAAGTACCATCAACCTGATATCCTACAAATATCATATGTGTATTAGGTTTGTGAATATGATTCTTAATATGATGTACTATTCTTCCTCCAGTACACATACCACTACCAGCAATTATCACTATACCAGTCCTATTTATTAATCTCTTTGACTCCTCTGCAGACTCTGTAGTATGTAATCCTGGGAAATTGAAAGGATCATCCCCCTTATCTAACAATCGTCTAGCATCTTCATCGTAAAAGGTAGGATACTGTTTAAATACAGCAGTAGCTTTAGATGCCATAGGGCTATCAAGATATACTGGCATTTCTCTAAGTAATTTATTCTCAACAAAGAGATTAATCTCATACAAAATCTCTTGCGTTCTCTCTATCGCAAATGAAGGGATAAGGACAATACCATCTTCCTCTTGTGCCTGTTTTAATATTGATAGCAACTCTAATACAGTCTCATCCTTGTTCTTGTGCAACCTATTACCATATGTAGACTCACAAATTACATAATCCGCTTCTCTTACCATATCCGGATCTCTCACTATTCTAGCTCCCGGTTGGCCTAAGTCACCAGAAAAAACAATTTTCCTCTCTCTCTCATTCTCTGTTTTAATCCAAAACTCTATCATTGCAGATCCTAATATATGACCTGCATCTCGAAATCTAAATTCAACTCCATTATGCAGGTTTACAGAAGAACCGTACGGATATACCTCAAAATATTGAAACATACTCTCTACATCCTCTTCAGAGAAAAGAGGCTTCCTCTGTTCATACAGAGATCCCTCAGCAGAAAGACCCTCCTTAGGAGTATCGTCCTTACTTCTTGCACTCCATCTCTCATATGACTCCTGCTGAAGTTTAGCTGCATCTAGTAGTACAATCTTAGCTAAATCTCTAGTTGGTTGTGTAGAGAATATCCTTCCATGAAAGCCCTGTTTAACAAGGATAGGGATTCTTCCACAGTGATCAAAATGAGCATGAGTAAGAAAGATTGCATCTAACTGTGTAGGATCAAATGGAAAAGGTTCATAGTTTAACTTCTCTAAATCATCTTTACCTTGGAAAGCACCACAATCTACAAGAAATTTAAAATCTCCTGTATCTACATAGTAACAAGAGCCTGTTACTGTTCTAGTTGCACCACAAAATTTTATCTTCATATCGGGCAGTCAAGAATTTAATTAATAAATATTACAACATACGGCGTGCTTCCTCCAATAGCTTCTCTTTTGTATTTAAAAGAGGATCCTCTATTACCATATCTAAAAGCTTTCGTAATATATTTCCCATTTTAGCACCAGGTTGTACACCTAGACTCTTTAAATCTTCCCCATCTATCTCTAAATCTGTAACTTTCAGTGCCATATCCTCTTGTAAAACCTTAGATATATGTTTCTGCAATTCAGTTATCTCCTCTGGCTTAAATGCAGTTTTAGGGTTAGATGATGCATCTGCAATTCTTAACTTAAACAAATCCTCTATATTCTCCTCACCAACTCTTTTTAAAAATCTCCTTACAGCAGAATCACTCCACTGAGTTAGTAGTAGCTTCTCCATACCCTCTTTCTCTACTTCACTTTCAATATGAGGGTAGTAAAACATATGATTTTTAATCAGTAATTTAACTCTCTCTCTCTCTGACTTAGGAAATTTCATACGCTTTAAAATCTCTCCCGCCATCTCCGCCCCCATACTATCATGGCCGTAGAAATGTCCATTACCCATATCTGTTCTTGGTTTAGCAATATCATGCAAAAGAGCAGCCAACTTCACGCTATCCGGTGCTAAATCACATGTCTTAAGAGCGTGCCAATATACATCGTGAGCATGATAGAGCTTCTGCTCAACTCCGTACCCTTCAAGTAGTTCAGGTAAGAAGATATTTAATAACCCACTCTCTCTCATTAGCTCAATACCTTTAGAAGGCTTTGGAGAGTTAAGAAGTAATTTCATAAATTCATCCCTAATACGCTCCATAGAGACTTTTTTAGCAACAGGTATAGCTTGTTTAATAGCTTTAAATGTTTCCTCCTCTATTTCAAAATCTAATTGAGAAGCCAACCTACAAGCCTTAAAAGCTCTTAATCCATCCTCTTTAAATCTCTCAATTGGAGTACCAACAGCCCTTACTAATTTTAAATTTATATCAGTAATTCCACTAAAAGGATCATAAATATCCCACTCCTGCTCTCCCTCTACATCAAATTGAGCAGAAGAGAGATCCATTGCCATCGCATTAATAGTGAAATCTCTCCTACCTAAATCCATATTAATATCAGAAACAAACTCAACCTTACTTGGCCATCTACCATCAACATAGTCTGATTCACTTCTAAATGTAGTAACCTCTACCTGCATATTCTCTCCCTTAGAATCTGGCACCAATGCAAGTACTGTACCGAACTTAGCACCTGTAGAAACAGACTTAGGAAATATCTCCAACATCTCATCAGGGAGTGCATTAGTCGCTAAATCATAGTCATGAGGAGTTTTGCCCATGACAATATCTCTAAGTGCTCCTCCTACTAGATACACATCATAGCCCTCTTTTGTTAGCATCCTAGCTACTTTTAATACGTAGGATGGTATTGTAAATCGTATTTTCATATCTATACTTTCCTTCTAAGATAGTACCAAACTAGAACTATTACTACAACAAAAAGTAAAGGAATAAATATTACTAAAGAAAGTTTAGCTGTCTTTGGTAAACTCTTCACACCCAATACAAAACTCTCCTCTACTACTGTAGGAGTCTCTTGCTCTAAGAGAGAACCATCATCAACAACAGAATCTTGCTCAATCTCCTCTTCACTCTCTCTCTTTAATATCATCTCTCCTGAGTACTCAGTATATGCAATCCTTGTTACACAGAAATCTAATCCATACACTTTTACTCTTGAAGCTACATAGTTAAGTGAATTTCCATCCTCTCTTACACCATACACAGCAGCAGCATTCCCTACTATATATGACTCCATATGCTCACCCATTACAGCACACTCTCTATGAACATTTGGATTGTATATACTCGCATATCCTAAACTCTGCTCACTATCTATATCTACAACATACTCATACATATACTCTTCACCTACAAGAAAATCTCTCTTAAGAAAGAATCCTAAATGCTCATACTCTATATTAGGTAATTCATACTCTGATATATTTTTAACATACACTCTCACCAAAGCCCTACCTTCCTCTACCTGAGCCTCCCATCTTTCAAAAAGGAGAGGAGATTTAACAGTTACAGAATCTAGCACTATCGTTCCACTTGCATTACTATTTACAAGACCTAAACCGTTATATCTTTTCAAAACTCCCTCTCTTTTGTAATTCCAAGTAAGAATATTAAAAGCAGGCCTTTCATACTCCCCATCTATATCTAGCACCTTTCTAAGATCTCCAAGAGTAAGAGGTGCATTTGAGAGAAATACAGATAGCGAAGATATATTTACTCTGCCCCCTGTTTCATTCCTATACCAATATACAAAGCTAACAGTAGATTGAGGAGGCAAAGATACAGAAGAGTGAAAGTTTGCACTCCTTACTAATCCATATGAGAAATCAGGAAATGTCAAATTATCCAGATTTACACTATTTAACAGATATTCTGTATAGCTACCCTTTACATCATCAGAATTAAACTGTAAACAGTTTGCACACTCCCCCTTACTTGCTAAGCTCTCAATACCGTAGCCAAGAGTATCAAAGAAACGATTCTCACTACAATCACCGTATGGATGGAAATAGTCAGCGTATATTAGAGATGGAATAGAGAGGAAAAAGAGAGTAAGAAATATTTTCTTAAGCATTACCTATCTAATTAAATTTAGATAGGTAAAGTTTACATTTAAGATATTAAAAAGTACTTAAATCTACTCTTTCCATTTAGCCTTATCAACCTTATCCAGTTCTAATCCCTTCTTTATCACACTAAAGAAAAGGACAAGAGCCATACCAATACATACAAGTAAAATGGCAATATCATACTGGGAGATATACTGATTAAAAACTTTAAAGTACTCAACAGGAGCTATATACATGTAAACAGCAATAAATATACCAAGTATTCTCATCTCAGTAGGACCAATTAGTCCAAAAGAGTATTTAAAACTGTTTTGAACAAAAGTAACTAATTCTACATGTATCATTAATGCCATATACATAACTGCAAAAAGTAATGCCAAATCTATTCTTACAAACCCTGAGATACCCAAACCTAAAGCAAAGATTATGATAACGATGGCATCTACCATATGATCAATATAGTAGCCGTAATTAGGTCTAGTCTTCTTCCTGTATCTTGCTAAACTACCATCAAAGGAATCACCAAACCAATTAAGGAAAAGACCCAAAGGTACAAGGAGTAAATACAATCTCTCTGAAAAACCTAAGATAAAACCAGCAGCTACAATAAAGACAGCTATAATACCTAATACTGTTAAATGATCTGAATTAATCCACTTTGGAATTCTAGGACACACCCACCCCTTTATATCTTCTTCTACCTTAGCAGTAATACCTGTATTAATAGCATTCTGCCTATCCCTTTTATACTCAACCTTTAGTTTATCAATCTGCCCACGTATCTCTTTCTCTAAAGAATTGTTTAACCTAGATAGAAATCTCTCTACAAACTTATCTACACTCTCACCTTCAAATATATGTAAACCATTAAATATATCCCTACCATTACTATCTTTCTTGTTAGACATTCTAATTTGGTTAAACTTATATATATGTACAAACGGAGAGAGTGGGATTCGAACCCACGGTACGGAAACCCGTACAACAGTTTTCAAGACTGTCACATTCGACCACTCTGTCATCTCTCCTAAAGAACACGCAATTATATCATGCTTAAACCTTTTTTACTTTGATTTGACTATACCTTACTACTTACAATATCATTTTATATATGCATATTAAACAAAAAAAGACACTTTACAAAACCTTCTTACTAATATTTACCCTTTTACTGTTTCCAATAACGGTATTAGCTACTGAATTAGATTCACCTAATTACAAGATAGTGGGAGTGACTACACAGGGAGGAGGGATAATAGAGAGTACAAGTGGTAACTACTCAGCACTATTGAATGTAGGTAGTATATCGGCAAATCCAAGACTGTACTCTACTTCATATGGGCTAAGTACAAGTCCTGAGACTCCCTTCTTACCAGCAATACCCACTATCTCATGTTTTGAAACTGACACAAACGGATCTAGTGCATGTACTACTGGCCCAGCAGCGCTAACTACAGGAGGAATGGTAGCTATATGTGGACCAAGTGGTTGTTACAACAAAGCTAGGTTTGAGGTTTCGGATACTTCCGCTTCAAATCCTGCCGACACTCTCTACGCCGTTATGATATCTACTGATAACTTTGTATCAGATATTAGATATATAGATGCATCTACCTTTATGCCAGAAAGCTACAGTACACATAATATAAATGACTTTATGACTAAAGCAGATTGGGAAACAGAAACTTTTAATATTAAAGGCTTAGATTCAAATACCACCTACTACATTAAAGCATTTGCACTAAAAGGAGACTTTACACAAACAGCTGCTGGACCTATTAAATCAGCTAAAACAGCATCAGGTTCTGTATATTTTGATATAGATATAGCTGGAAGTACTGGATATACAGCAGAAACATCTGCACCCTACACTGTTGCATTCACAGGAGCATATGAATTAATAGGGGGAGCTGCAGCAATTACAGCAGGAAATAGGATATGGATGGATGTACAAACTAATTCAGATGGAGGATTTGCAATTGTAATGCGTGGAGTAAATGGAGGATTAAAAAGTTCTACCACTACACAAACAATAACTTCAGCTAATGCAAACCTAGATCAGGTAGCCTCTGGATTTGGATTACAGAGTGAATATATAGATTACGATAGTAGCTCTTCTCTCTTTGGAACGATAAGTGCAACTGCAGATTACAGTGGTACTATAAATACTGTAGGAAAAATTACTACCTCTGCAAATAAAGTATACGATGGAGATGGCCCGATTGTAGATGGAAGAATGGCCCTAAAGGTTATTGCTAAGCCAGGAATTACATATACACCTGCTACCGATTATCAAGAAACAATATATCTAATTTTTGTCCCAAGATATTAGTTGAGAAGGCTCTTGACATGGTTAAATACTGTATGTAATCTAATAACAGATAATTATGGTTTCATTATAATTTTTTAAACTGCCAAATGTGAGAAGTATAAAAACCCTTTTAAAGATAGGAATCCCAACACTATTAATAGTCATCTTTGCTTCTTTCTTTGTGCACTTCTCTTCTCAAGCTGCAACAATAGCTGCTGTATATGTATATATGAATAGAGTACAAGCTGGACTTTCAACAGGAGTTGAGTATACCATTGCAATTAGGCCTGTTACTGCTATACCTACAGGTGGAAGCGTAACTATTGTCTTCCCCGATGCAGAGGATGGTGCATGGTGTACAACAGCAGGTAATTTGACTGCTACTGGTGTAACATCTTCTACTGCAGATCAAAGTTCAGGTAACTTCAAAATTGCCTCAGCACTACCAGGAACATTATCTGGTACATGTACAAAGGGCTCTGGATCAGGTTCTGCTGACACAATTACAATTACTGGACTTACAGCCTTAACAGCAAATACAACTTACGGTGTAAATATAAAGGGTGGTACAGGAGTTTTAGGAACAAGCGCAGGAGCGGGTGAACGTGAGGTTACTGTCTCTGTTTTCTCAGGTGCCACTATGGATTCTAAAACCTTTAAGATATATTTAATATCAAATGACTCTGTAGTTGTTAGTGCAACTGTATCAGAAGCACCAACTGTTAACTGTACAATAAGTGCAAATAGTGTAAATCTTGGAACTCTGTATCCAGGTGGTGCATTTGCAATAGGAAGCCACACTATTTCTACTTCTGCAACTAATGGATATTACTGGGCGGCTTACGGTCAAGGTGATGGAAGTAATGATGCCGGACTATGGAAAGGAACCTCCGTGACAAAATTAATCCCCTCTACGGGAAGCACTACAGTAGATTTAAACCCTGCAAATGCTGAAGGTTTTGGTATGGTACTAACTCAACCTGCAGGAGGTTCTGTGGTTCCTGCTAACTTTAATTTAAATCCTGCTAGTGGAGTTTTTGGTGCTCTTGATATGAAACTTGCTGGAGCAAGAATGATTATTTATAAAACTTCTGGGGCAGGTTCGGCTGAAGTTTCAACCGTAACATACGGTGCTAAAGCAGGTACAGGTGCACCAGCTGGAGCATATTCAGAAACAGTAACATTTGTTTGTGGTGGTTACTACTAGATTTAGATAATGATATTAAAAACACTGAAGGAATATAACAGAATACTTTTACTGCCCGTAATAATACTCTGTTTAAGCGTAGTACCTGTATTCGCCCAGAGTAGTCTTTCTATCGGTGTGTCCCCTACTTTTAAAACTCTTAAGATGCAACCCGGAGAAACATACTCCGATGAAATAGTATTCTGGAATCTCTCTGGAGAATCAGATACATATGATGTACATATCAAAGGTTTTAGACAGATAGAGAATCAACCAGGCACTGCAGTCATTCTTACAGATGAACAGGAAGCAGAAGCTCTTTACTCTGCATCTAAATGGATAACTGTAGAGAAGGATGTTCTTACTTTAGAACCAAGTAAAAATACAAAGCTTAGATATACTATCAATGTACCAACCAATGTTACAGATGGAGAGTTTAATGCAGAAATCTTTTTAATCTCCAAAACCAAAGGTGAGTTAGAGGGATCAGGTACATTTGCAAACTTAGCTGCTGGTACACCCTTTCTAATACAAATTGGTGATGAGTTTATAGAGAATGCAGAACTACTACGCTTTACATCAGACAAGAAGACATATGAAAGAATTAATGTAAATTTCTTAACACAATTAAAGAACTTAGGAGATACACACATTACTCCTGTAGGAGAGATAGTAGTAGAAAATATCTTTAAACAGGAAGTCGCCAGAATACCATTTAATAGGAATAAACAGAGCTTACTAAGAGATAATATAGGTAACTATACAGATAACTGGAGTCAATCTGGATATCTTTCACCTTCAAAAGTCTTAAGCGTAGGCCCTATGAAAGCTAAACTACTAGTAACATACAGAAGCTTTCAACCAGGCTTTGCAGTACTATCTAGCGAAGCATCATTCTGGATAATTCCTTGGAAGATTATTATCGCTATCCTCGTAATCCTTCTTACTGGTATAATTGTAGTAGTAAGTAAGAAGAAATTACAAAGAAGAAAATGAAGTTTTTAAAAATCCTTTTTACATTAACAATCATATATACCCTCTGTGGTATATCTAATACATACGCCAGTAGCCTTACACCTGCTATAAATGAGATAAAGCTAGCACAGGGTCAAAGAGTACTCTCCTCTGTTACCTTTGGTAATGATGAAGATAGAGATATAGATTTACTAATAACGGTATATGGGTATGACCCTCAAACAGAAGAAATTATAGAAAATAGTAAAGATCTCTTTATTAAAGCAGATACTGATACTTTTACAGTAAAAGCTAAATCTGAAAGAGAAATACCGTATGAAATATTCCCTGTAAATAATCAAGAGAAGGGAACATACTTTAATATAGTTGTACTCTCCCCTGTACAGGGAGATAAAGATATATCTATTAGCAAAGGAATCTCTCAGTTAGTAGTATTACATATAATAGATCCACAAGAAGAGGTCTTAGGAGCAACTACTGAAGATTTTAGTACAAAGATTGAAGTTTTAAATAAAGGTATACCATTCTTTAAACCTCTTAAACTTAAATACACAGTTGTAAATAACTCTAACTATGTACTAAATCCTACAGGAAGAATAGAGATATTAAATAAAAGAAGTAACTATAAACCAAAGTATGTATATATAAATAGAGAGAGAGGAAAGCTATATCCAAAAGAAGTATTAGAAAAAACAGTAACCATTGATAATTGGCATATATCAGATATCTTTTCAGAAAGAGTAGCTAAGGGTAGTATATCTAATGGACTAGACAGTAATACAAAACAGAGTGAAGTATATATTGGAAGCTATGTATATGAAGTAATGGGAGGATTAGTATTACTGATTGGAATCTTTATCCTAATTAAATCTCTTAGAGAAGATATTAAGAAGAAGAGAAATTAAAACATTTTAAGAACCTCTTGGGTTGTTTTAAACCCTATCTTAGAAACATTCCTTAACTCCTCTGCTCCATACTCTGATACAAACAGTTTTGCACTATCCAATACATTGGATGCTCCCTTAGGAAATATAAAGTTATACTTCTCATTCATCCTATCCCACTCCTGTAAAAATATACCCCTCGCAAATATAGAGGCAGCAGCAACAGCTATATCTGACTCTCCTTTATGAAACTGTCTTAGCTCTACACTCTTACCAAGCTCTCCCAGTTCATTTGTTACCCTACTCTTAGCTGCAGAGAACTGATCTACAACTATATATGAACACTCTATATCTTTATTCTTTAGATCTTTAAGAGCCTTCTCTATTACAATACTGTGCTGTTTTGCTAACAGTATAGAAACATTACCGTACTTACTTGAAAGCTCGTTATACTCTGAAGGATAAACAATAGATGAATAGTAATATGGATACTCTTTTACATTCTCAAAAAACTTTCTAATCTTTATATCTGTAAACTTCTTTGAATCACCAAAGCCTAATAGATTTGCTCTTTTATAAAACTCTTCATTTACAAAACAGGACACTACTACTAAAGGACCAAAGTAATCACCCTTACCTACCTCATCTACACCTAAATGAGGTTTAAAATCTATCTCCCTATCACCATTCTCCTGTTTAATATTCGCTATTAAAGATGTAAAATCCTCTTTTCCTTGAAATACTAACTTACCACTAGAGTACATCATAGCTACAGATCCTAGGGGACTCTTTAAACGATATGTAACATACTGATTAGAATCAAATTCCTCATTCCAACTGTTTGCTAAAAGAACATCTCTTACTCTACTTTGCTCTTCTTTGCTTAGTGATACTGTAAAAGTATTTTGATTTGCCATATATTAAACTTTTTCTAAAATCTGACCATCAGAAGTATCTAATACTTTGTATCCATACTCTGATATTAAATCTCTTAACCTATCTGACTCAAGAAAATCTTTCTTCTCTCTAACAGCTTTTCTCTTCTCTAAAAGCTCTAGAACTTCAGAAGGGATATCTCCATCCTCTTTAACAGTAGAACTCTCTAAATCTAAACCTAGTACCCTATCAAAATCATATACAGTAGCTAATATGTCTTCTGCTTTGTTCTCAGACTTCAGTAGCTCATTTAAGATCGCAAATGCTTCTGACATATTTAAATTCTCAGAAAGAGATTTTTTAAATCTATCTACATATTTATCCAACAGTACACCATCCTGCTTTGCTACTTCCTTAAGTGTGTGTATCTTACTTAGAATTCTCAATCTTGCATTCCTTGCACCTGTTAGAGCCTCATGTGAGAGTCTTAACTGTACTCTGTAGTTAACAGATGCAAACAGATATCTTAAATCTAATGGATTAAAACCTTGCTCTATTAAATCAGGAAGCGTAAGAGCATTACCCTTACTCTTAGAAAGCTTACCATCGTCCGCATCTACTATGAATTCGTTATGTATCCAATATTTAACAACAGGATGACCACAAGAGCCAATATTTTGAGCTCTCTCATTTGGATGATGAACAGAGATATGGTCTACACCACCGGTATGAATATCAAAATGCTCTCCTAACTTTGCAATACTCATTGCAGAACACTCTATATGCCAACCAGGAAAACCATCTCCCCAAGGAGAATCCCAATGCATTAGGTGATTTTCATACTTACCTACTCTCTTCATCCAAAGTACAAAATCAGCAGGATGTCTCTTCTCAGGATCTATCTCTACATCATCTCTAGAGGCAATACTCTTCTCATCTAATTTCTGTCCAGTGAAGATTGTATAGTCATCTATCTTTGTTATATCAAAATACAGTGCTAGATTAGTCTCATATACATATCCACCTTTCTCCATATTTTTAATTCTCTCTATCATCTCATCAATATATGAGGTAGCTCTTAACCATCCATACCTATCTAACTCCTCTATCTTCCAATTTGGATCTACTCTGTCTCCACTTGGTGAAAGAAGATTAAGTTTACTAAAATCCTCTAGTACTGTACGTATATACTTATTAGAAATCTCTAATGGATCTTTACCTGTAGAGCGTGCAGCTATATCTATCTTGTCCTCACCAAAATCCTCATCTTGAGTCATATGACCTACATCTGTAAAGTTCATAGCGTGCTTCACATTAAATCCTAGATATTCCAAAGCTCTATGCAGTAAATCCCAACTTACATATGCACGAATATTACCAACATGCATTCTGTTATA
>JBBADY010000015.1:0-15484 GCA_041656215.1 Candidatus Dojkabacteria bacterium
TTGAACATAAAGCAGTATATTTTGTGTTATTGAATCCATGCGAATGATTATACAATATTATGAGCTTTTCTCAAGGACTGAGAGAGTTGATAGTAAAAATGATGTACAAATAGATGCCACTATCATTGTAATAGTAGGGGTCATCTCCATACTATTAAATATTAAATTCCCTAATTCAAAACCGTTAAAAGTTGAATCCTCAATATAGAAACCTGTCATAAAGAAATCTAATAGGAAGAAGAAACCGAGTACTATTAAAAATGACATAACAAGGGTAGTAAGAAAATTCTCTTTTATAGTTAAGAATTTCAATATAACGGATACCATTAACATACCAGTAGAGAGTACAAGTAAGGTTGCAAATAGATATAAAGGATTGGTAGGTAATACTATTCCATCAAATAACCCTAGAATTACATAAGAGATAAGTAAGAATTGAATTAAATTTCTAAAAAACTTTTTCATACTATATATCTTCCTATATTATTTGATGCATTTTACACATATAAAAGTATTCAATGCAATATTTACTAGCTATTTTTAATATAGGATAGTAAGTAGCTTGTTAAAGTGATGCATATTTATGTATATTTAGTTATAGCTGTCCAAAATTTTGCCAATGAAAGAATTCGCCAAAACAAAAATAATAGCAACAGTAGGTCCATCTTCTTGGGATGAGAGTGTTCTCAAACAGATGATTGTAGAGGGTATGGATGTAGCACGTATCAATGCTTCATTTGCTGACTTTGATGAACTAAGAAGAGTATCAAAAAGTATAAGGAGGATATCTCCAAGGGTTGCAATCATGCTAGATACGAAAGGACACAAGATTAGGGTTACAGGTTTTAGCGAAGAGAAAATTCTAAAAGAGAAAGACTTTGTTATTCTAACCTCAGAAGGTAATACCTCTAATGAGAACCTACCAGATAAATATATAGCTGTTACATATCCTACACTTCATGAGGATGTAGATAGGAAGAGTGAGATACTTCTTGATGATGGTAACATTATCCTTACCGTAGAGGATATTAGAGATAGAGAAGTACTTTGTAAAGTAGAACAGGGTGGGGTACTCAAACCTAACAAAACTGTAAATATTCCAAATGTTCATTTAAGGTTTCCATCTTTGAGCGAGAAAGATCAAAAGGATATTAAGTATGCAGTAGAGAATGATTTTGATTATATATCCGCCTCCTTTATTAGAAATATACAAGATATTGCAGAGATAAGGGAAGCTATGGGTAAAACTGATTGTAAGCTAATTGCTAAGATTGAAGATGGCGAGGGGTTAGAGAATATAGATGAGATAATTAACTATGTAGATGGTGTAATGATAGCAAGAGGAGATATGGGAGTAGAGCTACCCTTAGAAGATGTCCCCATATATCAAAAACAAATCATTTTTAAATGTAGAAATATTGGTATCCCTGTTATTGTAGCTACTCAAATGCTAGAGAGTATGAGAGAGAGTAGAAGACCGACAAGAGCAGAGGTAAGTGATGTAGCTAATGCTATAATGGATGGAGCGGATGCAGTAATGCTCTCTGCTGAAACTTCTACAGGAAAGTATCCAATAGATGCAGTAAGAACAATGAACAACATTGCCATTAGAGTTGAGAATGTCCTGCGTCCTCAAAAGGTCATGGGAGATACAAAGGCATGTATTGAAACAGATGAGATATGTAGAAGCCTATTTGATATGACTCACTCTCTTTCACTTAAAGGCGTTATTGTAATATCCATTACTGGTAAAACAGTAAGGAGCCTATCTAGACACAGATTAAATATTCCTATATGGGAGATTAGTGATAGTATTAAACAGGTTAGACAGAGCTCTCTTCTTAGAGGTGTAAAGACTTTCTACCTAAAGAGATTTCCTAAGGATAGGGATCATACAGTTATACAATCTGTAGAAACCGTATATTCATACGGAGAGTTGGATTTAAAGGATAAAATTGCTATTATTAGTGGCAGTTCTATCAAAAACAGATCCAAGAATACAATACTAGAAATAGTAGAAGTAAAAGATATCATAGGATCTTAAGGTGACGTAGCCAAGTTGGTTAAGGCCGCGGTCTGCAAAACCGCTATCACGGGTTCGACTCCCGTCGTCACCTAATGTATTGAAAAGAAAGCTCTTAGGATATAAAATACGACAGATTATGCCGAGGTGGCGGAATAGGCAGACGCGCGGGACTTAAAATCCCGTTCTAGAAATAGAGTGGGGGTTCGATTCCCCCTCTCGGCATATTAATCAGCATCCTCAAACATATCAGGATTATCATTACCACATCTAGGACAAACTTTTAATTCTTTTGCTCCCTCATACAAATATCCACAGTTAAGACATTTCCACCTTAACCATCTACTATCTAAATCCTCTGGATTGCTATCTGGATTCTCTATATCATTAGATCGAATTGGTACATGTGATGTTATATCAGGCTTCTCATCTCCATCAGGAGTTACACTATTGTTAAATGAATCGTCCATCTTTTAATCTTTCTAAAATTAAATTAAATGTTTCTACCTCATTTAATCTTGAGGTATCTAACACAATATCGTAGTAAAGACGTGGTGAATCATATTTAATATCATACAATCTCATATACTTCTCTCTATCTATCCTGTATCTCCTATTTAAATTCTTCTTTATCCTCATCCCCCTTATCAACCCTTTTACTCCTGTAGCTCCTTCCTTCGCTAACTTTCTTTTTACTCTAATATTAATATCAGCTTCTAACCATATAGTTGCAGTACAGGGTATACCCTTTTTCTTTGCAAGTGCACCAAACACCTTACTCTCAATTAATATATTTCTTCTTTTTGCATACTCAATTAAAAGAGAATCAATCTCTAAATCTAAACTGTTTCCACCATCTGAAATATCTTGTAAGAACTCCTCGAACGACTCTATCTCCTCCTCTTTAGCTTTCTTTCTAAACAGATCTCCTGCATATATTCTCTCTATAGAGAAGTGTTTAGAGAGCATCTTAGAGATTGTAGAGCTACCAGATCCTCCAGGACCACCAACAACAAGTAAGATTTTTTCATCTTTTTGTTTCATATTACAATATATAGTATATTAGTAAGCATACAATGTCGAGTAAAAGAGTAAAAAAAAGACAATCCAGTACTGGACAACATTCACCAGACAAATTCATACTACTATTTTTAATAGTAATGGCTATATTTGGGGCTATAATGATTTATGATGCTAGTGTATATAAAGCTAATCAAGATTTTGGCAATCAATTTTACTTCTTAGGACAGCAGTTACTATGGTTACTTCTAGGCAGTATACCTGCCTTCTTCTTTTATATAATTGATTATAGAAAGCTTCTTAAGCTTGCATTACCAGGATTAATTGTAATAATTGCTCTACTTGCCCTAGTATTACTGTTTGGAACAGAATCTAATGGAGCAAAGAGATGGTTTCAGATTGGTCCAATACCACCAATACAGCCAGCAGAGTTTGCCAAATTAGCCATTGTTATGTATTTCTCTAGTTGGTTAGCTAAAAAAGATTATAGCTATACAAAGTTTGAAGATGCTCTTAAAAAAGGATTCTTAAGAAATCTAGCTGGTTTCCTCGCTATCCTAGGTACTGTTGCAATATTAATACTGCTTGAACCTGATTTAGGAACTACGATAATAATTGGGGTTACAACATTCGCTATGTTCTTTGTATCAGGAAAGGACAAAGCACACAATGTTGGGTCATTAGCAATAGTACTACTCTCTATACCAATAGTTATCATAGCTGCAATATTAGAACCGTACCGTTTAGATAGGATTAAAACATACCTAACCCTAATCTTTACAGGTGAAGTATCAGATCCAATGGGAAGTGGATATCAAATGCAACAAATACTCATAGGGATAGGATCTGGGGGATTTTGGGGTAAGGGATTTGGACAATCAAGACAACGATTTGGATACTTAGTTGAAAATACAGCACATACCGATTCAATATTTGCTGTAATACTAGAAGAGTTAGGACTTTGGGGTGGAGCATTAATAGTGTTCTCATGGATATTTTTCCTTTGGAGAGGCTTTAAGATTGCTCTCTCTGCAGCAGATAGAGAGGGTCAACTTCTTGCAACAGGTATAACCATATGGTTAACATGCCAAGCTTTCTTTAATATGGCAGCTAATGTTGGATTAATTCCTCTTACTGGAATACCACTACCATTCCTTACCTATGGTGGATCTAGTACAATAGTGACATTAATAGCGTTTGGATTACTTTTAAATGTAAGTCGATATACAAAGCATGCATAAAAAGATATTAATAACTGGTGGTGGATCTGGAGGTCATCTTTCAAGTGCTAATTCATTAATAGAAACTCTTCTAGATAGCTACAGAGTACCTGTACAAAACATTGTATATGTAGGAGGTGATTTAGGTATGGAGAATGAGAAACCTGGCAACTCTCTTGAGCAGAGAGTAATGATTGATAAACCTTTTAAAACATACTTCCTAAGAGCTGGTAAATTACAAAGATCATTTTCCTTTACAACCATTAAACTTCTTCTAAGATCTTTCTTAGGATTTATAGATGCATTCAAAATATTAAGAATCGAAAAACCAGATATCATAATTTCTACTGGAGGATTTGTATCTGTACCTGTGTGTACTGTATCTTGGCTTTCTAGAATACCAATCTTTTTACATGAACAAACAGCCTCTGTAGGTCTTTCTAATAGGATTGTTGGAGTACTTGCTAAAAAAATATATGTCTCTTTTAAAGATTCTTTAAAGTATTTTAAAGAGGGTAAAGCCATACATGTGGGTAACAATGTAAGGAAAGCAATCTTTAAAAAAGATATTACAGAGGAAAGTAATAAAGAGATTGTACAGTTAGTAAAAAACAAGAGTGAATTCCCTTTCATATATATCTCTGGAGGAAGCCTAGGCTCTCATGTTTTAAATATGAAAGTTCTTAAAGAACTCACAGAACTACTTGGGAAGTACACCGTACTCTTACAAACAGGAGATAATCAAGAGTTAAAAGAGTATGACTTAGCAATGGAGTATCACTCTAAATTAGATGACTCTCTTAAGGAAAGATTTCTACCTATTAAATATATAGATGAGAATAGTATTGGATATGTACTTAACAGTATGGATATCTTTGTTGGTAGATCAGGGGCAAACACAGTATATGAAATAGGGGTATTAAAAAAGAATGCCCTCTTTATCCCAATACCATGGGTTACAAATAATGAGCAATATCTTAATGCAAAGGTTTTAGAAAATATTGGTACTGCAAAGATATTAGAAGAGAAATATTTAGATAGTACAACCCTATGCAAAGAGATAGAGAGATTAGAAGAGCAGCTTAAGATAAGGGATATTAATGAAGAAAAATTAGAATTTCTCTTTCCAATTAATGCTAATTCTAAAATGATAGAGGATATTTTCTCTAATGAGATTAGAGTATGATAAGTCATTAAAAAAACTTAATACTTTTAAAGTAGATATTAAGAGTAAACTCTTACTTACAGTAGAGGATGATAGTGAGTTTAATTCTGAACTGTTAGATAAATATCTTAAAGATAATTTCTATATATTAGGAGAGGGTTCTAATACTCTCTTTACTAAAGATTTTAACGGTACAATACTTCTAATCAGAAATAAGGGGATAAGGATTATAGAACAGAATCCTGACTATACATTAGTAGAAGTGAGCGCTGGAGAGAATTGGAATGATTTCGTAAATTGGAGCATAGATAAAGAACTCATCGGTTTACAAAACCTCGCTGATATTCCTGGTAATGTTGGTGCATGTCCTATTCAAAATATAGGAGCATACGGTGTAGAGGTAAGAGACTTCATTACTAATGTACAGATATACGATATAGAGAAGGGAGAGTGTACAGCTCTTAGTAACAAAGAGTGTAATTTTGGATATAGAGATAGTATCTTTAAAAATCATTTAAAAGGAAAAGTAATAGTAAAAAGTGTAACTTTTAAACTAGAAAGGTATAAGGGGGTAATCGATGATAAATATTTACAGTACAGTGGGATACAAGATAAGTTGGAGGGAAAGAAACCAACCATAGGAAATCTTCATACTGCTATTAAACATATTAGAAAAGAGAAATTACCATGTATAAATACATACGGTTCATGTGGTAGTACATTTAAGAACTTAGTAGTAGAGATATCTAAGTATAAAGAGTTGGAGAAACAGTTTATTGGGTTACCAATGTATGAGACAAAAGATCCTAATATTGTAAAAATACCAACTGCATATATACTAGAGAAGCTAGGGTGGAAGAATAAAAGAGAGGGAAGTGTTGGTACATGGATATATCATCCATTAATTGTAACAAACTACAGTAATGCAACTGCAAAAGATATACACTCCTTTATCTTAAATATACAAAAAGACTTTAAATCTAATACAGGCTTGGAATTAGATACAGAAATTAATATTATCTAACAACTCATATGTCAAACTTAATAGTAAGAGGTGGTAATAAATTAAATGGTGAAGTTACACCAGCAGGGAATAAGAATTCTGCATTACCAATACTGTGTGCAACATTACTTACAGATGATCCTGTCACTATACATAACTTTCCCGATTTAACAGATATAAACAAGTTAATTGCACTGATGATAGAGCTAGGTTCTAAAGTAGATTGGGATAAGGAGAAACAGGTTGTTACAATCGATAACTCTAACTTCTGTGATTCATTTGGTGATGGAGGATTTCCATTAGGTATGAGAGGAGCACTTCTAATTCTTGCACCACTTTTACATAGACATAAGAAGTTGGAGATAGAGGAAGAGATAGGGGGATGTTCACTAGGTATAAGGGAGATAGATCCTCATCTAGAGGTACTTAGGCAGTTAGGTGCAGAGGTTTCTACTAATGGCTCTATAAAGATAAATTCTACAAAGGGGTTAACTGGTGGTTCTCTTTGGCAAGACTATATGTCAGTAACAACTACAGAGAACTTTGCAATGGCAGCTTGCCAGGCTAAGGGTAAGTCTACAATGATGAATGCTGCATCAGAGCCTCATGTACAAGATCTGTGTAACTTTTTAATAAAGATGGGAGCAAAGATAGAGGGTGTTGGTTCTTCTACCTTAGTTATAGAGGGTGTTGAGAAGCTTCACGGTTGTGAATTTACAGTGTCTTCTGATCATCATGAAATTACAACATTACTTGCCCTAGGTGCAATGACAGGTGGTAATGTAAGAGTTAGAAACTCCATGCCTGAGCACTTTCCATTGATAAATAGAACATTTCAGAAATTTGGAGTTACTGTTAAGTATGATGGTGACACTGCATATACAGTAAGTAACGGTCCATTAAAGGTAGTAGAACCGTATACTAAAAATCTTTTACAGAAAGTAGAAGCTGCTCCTTGGCCATACTTTCCTGCAGATTTACTACCATTAATGCTAGCATTAGCTGTAAGAGCAGAGGGTAATATTATGTTTTGGAACAAAATATATGAGGGAGGTCTCTTCTGGATTCCTGAGATGATTAAGTTTGGAGCTCATATTGTAATGTGTGATCCTCATAGAGTGATAGTGTTTGGAGGCAAGGAGCTTAAAGCCGCGAATGTTGATGCACCTAATATAATTAGAGCTACAGTAGCACTTCTAATGGTTGCATTAACAGTAGAGGGAGAGAGTGTAATTAAAGATGCAGATAGTATCAAAAGAGCGCATCCTCACTTTGTTGAGATTCTCCAGAAGTTAGGTGCAGATATAGAGTGGAGTGAATAGCTTTGTATAGTAGTGTATATAACAAAGCGAATATGATTTAATAGCTATTAATTAGGTATTTCTGCCTAACACAATCTTTTTATCTATCAGACACCCTACATATTTTTCATAAGAGGAGTAAATAGCCTTAACTATGTATTTCCCATATAAGAGATGACTTGTAGTATTTCTCTCTTGACCACATTAAAGCCAAATGATACATTAATGGCAGGAAGTGGTAAAAAGTGGTAAAAGATGATATACATATAAGTATGATAATAGGAGAGTACAGAAGCAAAATAGCAGAGAAGAAAAGAGTCTCACTTCCAAAGAAATTTAGAGATGAACTTGGAGAGGAAATAATATTAACAAGAGGATATGAAGATTCGTTAATAATTGTTAATAAAGATATGTGGAGCAGGGTAGCACAGGAAGTAATAGATGGCTCTTTTATAAATAAAAATATCCGTGATACAAGTAGATTCCTTGTTGGAGGAGCAACAGAGATTACCATAGATAAACAGGGTAGGTTTCTAATTCCTGATTCTCTTTTTGAACATGCAGGACTTACTAAAGATGTAGTATTCATTGGCTTAGTTAATTGGATAGAGATTTGGGATAGAGATAAATGGGAGGAAAGACTTAAATATCTAAAAGATAATGGAGATCAAATAGCTCAAGAAATTAGTAAGCTAAACGAGAAAAAGTAATGAAGAAAATACATATACCTGTACTTCTTAAAGAGACCATAGATTCCCTCTCTATTAAACCTAATGGGTTTTACATAGATTGCACATTAGGAGATGGAGGACACAGTATTGAGATCTTAAAAGAGCTCAACGATGAAGGTTTACTACTTAGTATTGATCAAGATCAACACGCTATAGATTTTGTAAAGGAGTACTACAAAGACTCTCTAAAGCAGAATTGGGTAATAGAGAGATCAAATTTTTCTAAAATAGCACAGCTAGCAGATAAATATAAAAGAGAACCAGATGGAATATTAATGGATTTAGGACTCTCATCAAGACAGCTAGAAGATTCTTTCAATAGAGGTTTTAGCTATCAACAAGAGAGTGAGCCATTAGATATGCGAATGGACGAGGAGCTAGGAGTAAAAGCTAAAGACTTACTTGTTGTACTACCTGAGAAGGAGCTAACAAAGCTTTTCTTTATGTACGGTGAGGAGAAGTATGCAAGAAGAATTGCTAAGGAGATTAAGAGAAATATTACGGATATAAATACAGTTGGAGATCTTACAGGACTTGTCTATAGAGTTGTGCCGGCAGCTCATCAAAGTTCTAAGAACCCATCACGCAGGGTCTTTCAGGCCCTGCGGATAGCGGTAAATGATGAACTTAATAGTTTGAAGATAGGATTAGACAAATCTTTTGAGATCTTAAACAGTAATGGAAGGCTATCATTAATAACTTTCCATTCATTAGAAGATCGCATTGTTAAAGATTTCTTTAACAATATAGTTGATCGCGGAAGAGGGGTTCTTCTTTACAATGATGTAATCGCCCCAACCGACATTGAAATAGAGAAGAATCCTAGATCCGCATCAGCAAAGTTAAGAACAGTAATTAAAAATTAAAATACTCTACTGCCCAGATGAATAGTTTAGAAAGAAAAACAAAAAACAGAGTTTCAAAAGTATTCATATTTACTCTTATACTCTTTGGCGTATCACAGCTAATCATTAACTCTTTACTTACACCTCTAGGTGTAAAGCTTCAATCATTAAATACTGAGAAGGAACACTTACTAGAAGAGAATAGAGAAATATCTGAGATGATTGCTAAAAACAGCTCTATTAAAGTAATAGAGAGTCTCTCTGAAAAGAAGTTAAATCTTTCACAGGAGAAGCAACAAACAGTTGTATATATAGAAGATACTACTCTTGTTGCTAATAAATCTAATGAGTAGTTTAAATCATTTACACTCCCCAAGAAAAAGTTCTAAGAAGGGTTCTCTTTTTTCAAACATCCAAAAGAATAACTACAACCTCGTAATATTTTTAATTACCTTAATGGGACTTGTAATTTTAGCCCAAGCCTTTAGATGGCAAGTATTGGAATCTGAAAGATTTGAACTAATGGCTAAGCAACAGTACCATGAAAGTAATAAGCAAACTGCAGAGAGAGGAAGTATACGAGCTAGTGATGGAACAATACTTGTAGTAGATCAACCCATATGGAATATATACGCTACATTAAGTTTAGATCCTAAAGAGAGGGAGCTTTTCTTTAGCAAGAAAGACTCCTTTGTTGCAACAGTATCCTCTATATTAGCTGTAGAGAATGATACCATTGCATCAAAGATAACTGATGATTTTGTATATGCAGTATTAGCTAAGGGGGTAGATAACGAGAAGAAGAATGCCTTAGCTGCTGAGAATATCTTTGGTAATGAAAATGTTGATAGGAGAGGATTTGGATTGTACTTTGAGAGAAGTTTAAAACGTATATATCCTAACGCGGAGCTTGCCTCTCATGTTCTTGGCTTTATGGGTAAAGACTCTCTAGGTAATGATATAGGGCAGTACGGTATAGAGGGTTTTTACTTTGGAGATATTACCGGTAAAGAGGGATACACATACGAAGAAAAAGATTCCAAAGGTAATACAATATTAACAGCTGAGTACGAACCACTACAGCCTAGATCTGGCAAAGACTTTACCCTTACAATACGTCCCTCTATTCAAAACAAAGTAGAGAAATATCTTAAGGATGGTGTAGAGAGAACAGGAGCAAAGAGCGGTACTGTGATAATTATGGATCCAAGAAGTGGAGAGATTCTCTCTATGGCAAACTACCCTACCTTTAACCCTAATGAGTATTGGAGAGTATCAGATCCATGGATATTTAAAAATCTAGCAGTTTCTGATGTATATGAGTATGGCTCTGTGCATAAACCAATAACTGTAGCATTAGCACTAGAGTCTAATTCTGTTCCCAAAGATTATACATGCAATGATGCTACTGGATATCTAGATCTTTACGAAGCTACTGGATATGCAGACTTAAAGGGAAGAAAGATTAGTACATGGGATAGAAGACCAGATGGTGTACAAAATCTTGCAGATATATTAAAGAACTCCAATAACCCATGTATAGCGCGAACGGCTTTAGAAATAGATTCTGCATACTACTACTCTAAACTTAAAGAGTTTGGGTTTGGAGAATTTATTGGCATTGGATTACAGGAAGAAACCACTAGCTATCTTAAACCTTTCAACCTCTGGACTAAGCTAGACATCATTACTGCATCATATGGGCAGGGTATATCTGCTACCCCTTTGCAAATTACATCCGCAATTAGTACTTTTGCAAACCATGGTACAAGAATGAGACCGTATATAATTTCAGAAATATCTGATGAGAAAGAGAGTATTAAATTCTCACCACAAGTTCTCTCACAACCTATCTCAAAAGAGGTAGCAGACAGTGTTGCAGAGATGATGTCTCATGTAATAGAGGATGGAGGTATAAATCAAAAAGAGATTGAATTATTAAAGAACTATTACATAGCAGGTAAAACAGGTACTGCACAAATAGCTAAAAAAGATGGCCCTGGGTATGAAGAGAAGAAAACTATTACAACTTTCGTAGGATTTGCTCCTGCTGATGATGCTAAGATGATTATGTTAGTAAGACTAGAGGAACCAAAGAATAGTCCATATGCATCTCCAACAGTAGTACCTCTTTGGACAGAGATATTTCTAGGTATTGTAAATGACCTGGAAATCAGTAAGCGAAATTGAGATAATTAGAAATAAATTAATAAAAAATCTAAATGATTACTATCCTCAAAGAGAGTCTCGACTACTTATTCATCTCAACAGTAGCCTCTATAGTACTAGCTCCAATAATGATTGGAATCCTATATAGATTTAATCAGGTAAGCGGATTAAAGAAAACGAAACTAGGTTCTACCAAGGGTACTAATTCAATGTTTTTGAGAATAATGAATAGTACTAAAACAAATGGAACACCTAATATGGGAGGCATCTTAATATGGTTAGTAGTACCTATAATTACATATATCTTCGTACCTCTAACACCATCTCTTAAAGTTTTACTAATAGGTTTTCTCCTTTTTGGTTTATGGGGATTTATAGATGTTGCTATTTTTACAAATGGTATGAAAAACAATGCGCGTATGAAGGCCTTACAAGAGACTTTTGAATGGAGGTTAGTAAAACTTTTAATCGCAATACTACTTAATCTAGGTATAATGTTTCTTCTGTATAACACAGGGGAGTTCAATGTTCTATCTATTACAAAGGTATTAACACTCTCTGTTACTCCTGCACTGTTAGTAATTGCTGCTGTAGTAGGTCAGTTTGCAATATACTCTGGAGAGTTAACAGATGGTTTAGATGGTTTAATGATAGGGATATTTACGATAATAACATCTGCATTTACAATACTTTTACTTGTACAGGGAAAGTATGAGTTCCTTCCTTTCTTAGCAATTATGCTTGGAGTACAGGTAGTAGATCTTTACTTTAATATTCCACCTGCAAGATTTTGGAATGGGGGACCAGGTGCTATGCCAATAGCATTCTCACTCTTCTTTATCGGACTTGTTACAAATAACCTACCTGCATACTTCTTAATGACCTCTATTACTTGGGTAATAATGGGTTCTAGTGCAATACAGATACTGAGTATGAAATTCTTTAAAAGAAGAGTATTTAAGATAGCTCCACTACATCATCACTTTCAAGCTGTAGGATGGCCCCAGTATAAAGTAACAATGAGGTTTTGGTTATTCACACTCTTTGCATGTATCTTAGGAATATATGTAGGAATACTGTAGTAATATATTACTACTCCTTCTCACATACACTCTCTCCAAGCTTACAAACACAAAGTAAAGATCCATCAGAGGAGTTATATACATCCCCATCATTTCTAAGGAATCCCTCATATGAACAGTTCTTAGCCGGTATTAAAGATCCATACTGATCTTGATAGAGAAGCTTTACATCATCTTCAAACTTAACAGGCATATTTCCAATGGTAAACATATTTTCACTAATACAGGGAATCTTGTATGAAGTATCAACTAAGTTAGTACCAATGGTTAATATTATCCTATCCTTTTCTAATTTATAGAAACCTACATGTGGAGCTACCTCATTATCTATATCACAGAATGTATTTTTCTCAAGCACTACACGTAGAGTAGTACCTACCTGAGAAATATTCATAAACTCAACATCTTGAGTTACTGAGTTTCTACCATCAGAAAGATTCAGATATTTATATGTAAAGCTTAAATTATCTGTTACAAACTCTTCAGATTTAATAGTGAACTCCTCCATATCCTCATCACAAACAACTCTACCACGACTATCACATAAACAGTTTTGATTACCTTCAATAACTACATCCCCATATGCACACTTAACAATTCCTAAGGATTCTCGAATAGAGACAAAAAAAACACCCAGAGAGGAGATAAACAGACACACAGTAATAATTACTAACCAATTAACATACCATTTCTTTTTCATAACAAAACATATTGTATCACAATACTAATAAAAATTTTAAAGCCCCTACATTATACTACAATTTGTATGTTAGAATACCTACATGCATGATTCACATATACATATGGCCCTCAGTCCACTCTTAGAAAACTATCAGAGTGATATAGAGGAGTTTGTACAAAAGAATGGTAAAAGAATACTGGTACAAAGTACAGAGATGGGTGACTTTGCAGAGAGCATAGATATTGTAGAGAAGATAAATAGGGTATTTCCTCATACCGCAGATTTAGCACTTGGTATTCATCCCACTATTTTCGAAGAGGCAATGCTAAGAGTTTCTCTCTCAGGTTTAGATATCTTTAAGTATGCTAAAAAACAGCTTACTTACTTTGAAGATATGTTAGAGAAAAATATTAAAGATGTTAAAGCAATAGGGGAGACAGGATTAGATTACTTTAGTATGAATACATATGAACAGTTTAGTAAGAAACAGAAGGAGGATTTAGTTGAAGTACAGAAACTCTCATTTAGATTACACTGTAAATTAGCAAAGAAATACTCTCTACCACTTAGTATTCACTCTAGAGATATATCTGGTAGTAATAGATGTACAAAGGATGTACTTGAGATACTTGCACAGGAAGGAAAAGGTCTTCTGACAGGAAGTTTCCATAGCTATACAGGAGAGATAGATATGGTAGAGGAGATCCTTAATATGGGTTTCTATATTGGTTTTAATGCAATAATTACATATCCTGCAGGTGAGAATGTAAGAGAGATACTTAAGGTAACACCAGTAGAGAGAATTCTTTTTGAAACTGATGGGCCATTTCTTCCAACACAGAGTGTAAGAAAGAATAAAAAGGAGCTTAAAAGGTACGGTAGGCCTGTATTAATAAAAGAGATTATAGAACATGCTGCTAAGATTAAAAATATCTCTCCTAAGAGCTTAGAAGAGATTACTGACAACAACTACATTACTCTTTTTGGGAGTTAGGATATACCATTACTACAAACTCTCCATGAGGAGTTATATTAAAACCTCTTTCATTTAATATCCGTATTAACTCATCTGCACTACCTGAAAGTACTTCCTCTCTTTTCTTTGTTAAATCCTTTGCTAATACAACAGTACTTTCAAAAGAACAGGATTGGATACTATTTAATAAGCCTAAAACTCTTTTTGGTGATTCATACAGTATTACTGTAGAGCCTAATTTAAGATACATATTTAATATTTCAACCCTCTTTTTATCTGATTTAGGTAAAAACCCTAAGAAAGAAAACCTATCTGTAGGTAAACCACTAATAGAGAGAGCTGCAATAATGGCACTTGGACCTGGGATACTCTCTACTACATACCCATCCTGTTTTAATTCCCTTACTAACTTAAAGCCTGGATCACTAATTAGTGGAGTACCACAATCAGAGATTAATGCTAAATTAAGCCCCATATCTAGTTTCTCTCTAATCTTCCCTATCATTCTCTCATGATTCTGATCCCTGTAAGAGATTAGCTGAGTAGGTATATCATATCTTTTTAAAAGCTTAATACTCTCTCTAGTATCTTCTGCTAAAACAAAAGGTACACTCTTTAGAACCTCTATAGCCCTTACAGTAATATCTCCAAGATTACCAATAGGGGTTGCTACTACATACAGTCTACCTTTCTCCATATTTATATACTCCTTACTTTAGATATATCAATCACATACTTTAATATCTCTTCCTCTGATAGAGTAGAGATCTTCTGTGAGCTTAAAGCATCTTTAACATTGTAATCACCAATATTCACTCTTCTAAGAGTAGTAGCTGTAGCGTATGAACCTAACTTCTTACCTAGGTCATCTATAAGGGTACGAACATATGTACCAGTAGAGCATAGTACATTACAAGATATATATGGATACTCATATTTAACTACATCATACTTGCTCACAGTAATATCTTTAGCTTGAAGTTCAACAGTTCTACCCTCTCTTGCAATTTCATACGCTTTCCTACCATCAACCTTTTTTGCAGAGTACATTGGTGGTGTTTGAGATATCTCTCCTAAAAGCTCTTTCTTAATCACCCCCTCTATATCCTCCAATGATGGCTTAATACTTTCATTTCTCTCTACAACCTTACCTGTAATATCTTGAGTATCAGTACAGAAGCCTAACTGAGCATCTACTAAATATCCTTTTTCAAAAGTATGAAAAGTATTCATAAGCTTGGTTGCCCTACCTAGGAGTACTATTAAC
>JBBADY010000016.1:0-15126 GCA_041656215.1 Candidatus Dojkabacteria bacterium
GAATTACAAACTAATAGCGCTATTAACCCAGTAGGAATTACAACACCTCCTCAATTTAGGGCTAAATTCCAAGATCCAAACTCTGGGAATACTGGTACAAAATATGAAATAGAAGTAAATACTAATTCTGCTTTCACTGGTACTATGATGTGGCAAAGTGGTTTACAAAGTATGACAACTACAGCAATAGGGGCATACTCACCACAGATTACATATGCAGGTTCTACTCTTACTGAAAATGGTGCTACATACTATTGGAGAATTAGATTTGCAGATAACTATGGTACTGTAGGCTCTTGGTCAACAGGTACAAATACCTTCACTATGAATACACCACCTAGCTCACCAACTGAATTACAAACTAACAGTGCTGCAAATCCGATAGGGCTAGTAGCATCTCCTCAGCTTAGAGCTAAATTCCAAGATCCAAACTCTGGTAATACTGGTACAAAATATGAAATACATGTTAATACGAACTCTTCTTTTACAGGTACATCTATGTGGCAAAGTGGGTTGCAGAACATGACTTCAACAGCAATAGGGGTATACTCACCCCAAATTACATATGCAGGTACAGCACTACCTTTAACTGGAGTAACATACTACTGGAGAATTAGATTCGCGGATAACTATGGAACTGTAGGTTCATGGTCTCCTGCTGCACAGTTTACAATGAATACTGCTCCTTTAGCTCCTAGCTCTATGTACACAGAGGGAACTACAAATCCAAAAAATGTTACCGACTTAACACCAGAGTTTAGTGCAGTATTTCAAGATTCAGATACAGGAAACAGTGGTGTACATTATGAAATACATGTTAATACAAATTCCTCCTTTACCGGTACATCTATGTGGCAAAGTGGTAAAACAGCAATAACTCCAATAGCTATTGGTGCAAGGTCATCAGATATCTCATACGCTGGAACTGCTTTAAGTACAAATGGTACTACATATTACTGGAGGATGAAATTCTGGGATAATTTAGGCTCAGAAAGTGCTTGGTCATCTACAGCTCAATTTACTATGCAAGGTGCTCCATTAGCACCTACAGATTTACTTACAGATGGTAGTACAAATCCGCAGTTTCTTATAACTCTTACTCCTACCTTAAGTGCTGTTTATAATGATCCTAATGGGCACAATGCAAGTGCGTATGAAATAAATGTAAATACTAATTCCTCTTTCACTGGTACTGTAATGTGGAATAGTGGGAAAGTAAATACTACTGTTTCTGAAGGAAGTAGATCTCCAAACTATACATATAACGGTACAGCTCTTTTACCTGATAGTACTACATACTACTGGAGAATTAGATTCTGGGATGTAGATAATTTACAGGGTGCATGGTCTGCAACTAATAGCTTTGTATCAAACCTTAATAGACAGTACTTCAAAGGCTTACAGTTAAAAGGTTTACAATTAAGGTAATATACATATTCTAAGTACTGTGATAAAATCTTGTGTCTACGGGGAGTAGTTCAGTTGGCTAGAACGCTGCGTTTGGGACGCAGAGGCCGCAGGTTCAAGTCCTGTCTCCCCGACCACTATATATAATTTCTACTCTCTATATTTATGAAAAAAGATATGCTCTCTAAGTTTAGAACTGTAGCATTCGTTTTAACCGTACTAACTATAATCCCCCTATTTATAAAATACCTTACGGGACAAGAAAGTAGTAATACCCTTATTATAGATTTACATGTTTGGATTGGATTAGCTTTCGTAATACTCGCTACTGTAAGTATGATAAAAAAGAGAAAGTAAGGCTACTTTTTTAGAAATATACCCTGATTACTCTCTAGCTTTAGATCATCTCCATATACTGTACTATCCTCTTCCTCTCTTCTGTAGTTAAATAGACCTAATTCTTTTGACCATACTGCTACTACATCCACATCTATATCGCTTTTCTTTAGGTTAGAGATTAAGGTAGACGCTTTGTATGACTTAGAATATAAAGAGCCACCTACTAGATTCCATCCCTCACTTAATGGTAAGTACTTAGATGCACTATCTTTCCAACCATCAATATTTAGCACTGTATCTTCACTACTTATAATTAGATATCCTTTATTCTGTTTAAATACAAAATCATTACCAGCAAATGGTACTGTTTCAGACTTCTTTACAATATCCTTCCACTCATAGCCCTCAAAGTTAGCTATTAAAAGAATACTGCTATTCGTTTCAATTAGATTAGATGCATGCATACCAGTAGCTTTATATGTAGGTTCAAAATCAAAACCAACAAAGTTGACTCCCTTTTGAAGCTCTACTTTGAATGTAGATAGTCTATTCCTACTCTCACACTGTGATTGAGTTGTAACACTCTCATCAAAATCTTTACCTACTGATTTTGGCAACCATTGATATATACCCTCTCTAAAGAAACAGCCTTTATCATTTGCATACTCTTTACATGCTTGGCTAGTAGTAATATCTGGTACTACCTTTGTACATACTGATTTTGGATACCACATAACATCGTTATCAACCTCACAACAAACAGCCTCATACTTAACCTCACAAGCACTCTCTACCTTACCTTTAATCTCTACAGAGTACTCTAGCTTACCATCATATATACTTCTTCCACTCTTCCATATATCAGAACAGCTTTTACCCTCTGCGTTGTTTTCATAGTCCCCCTGGAACTGTTCCTGGTTATCTATCTTTAGGGCACAACATAGTGGTCCACTTGGTTTCTCCCATCCACCACCACCATCATCATCTCCTCCTCCTGATTTTGGTAAACCTGTAACTTGGGATGGTAACTTTCTTCCGTTTGTTACCCATCCATACACCATCTCTATACCTTTGTAGTAATCTATTCCGACTTGTCTCTTTACTGCATCATTCTCATTACAGCTTCCCCATCTATACATATTTCCCCACGCTTCCCAGGCAGAGAGTTCAGGACAAGTGTATGTGTGCTTTAGTTTAAGAAAGTAAGTAATCTGAGCATTAAAATCTTGTGGTGGTGCAGATGCTTGTCCATGTATTCCGAAGTCTTCTACTATTCCAGAGATATCAGAATTCTGAGTATAGTTGCTTGCTCCAGATTCATTTAACCAAATTGTTAGTGCAAATGCAGGATCTACTCCCTCTCTTTTAGCACGCAGTATTACATCATTGTAGCACTCTTGAGCATAGTTTTTACCCCTATTTGCTACCCATCTGGATGCTAACTCTTCGAATTTTTCTTTACTAACTCCATCAAAGCTCTGAGCAGATACATTCTGATTACAATTTATCTCAGCAGCAGTAACAGAGAGTGGGTTCATTGAAAGATTACTTGTAGGAGTAAAATACTCAATCTTTTTTAATTGAGTACTCTCTTTATCCCACTCTACATTAAACTCCTCTTTATCTATCACCACACCACCAAACCTATTTGCATATTCACTCCTTACATCTGAGTACTCCCTTGTTTTAGTATTGTACAAAGCAACATATATTAACTCATTAGGTAGAGCATCTATTTCCTCTACAAGAGGTAGTAAGATTTCATCTTTACTTTTTAAAGTTTGAAAACTGAATTCATTTAGAGCGAATACCGATATATCATCTGTACTAGATTCTTTAGAAGTATTCCATTCTTTTTCACTATCCGAAATTAAAAAATTGTACTTACTAAGCTCATTTAACCCACCTAATGTAACCCTATGTGAGTTTGTTAAGGTATCGTTGCCATATAGCTTCTCACTCTCTCCAATTTTAATGTATGAAGGTGTATTAACATCTGTTTTCCATGATACTGTTACAGAGTCACTTGAAACATCAGATATTAATACATCATATGGTGTAGCCTTCACATACTCCCAATGCTGTATATATCTAAAAGCAGCGTAACCAAAGAGTGAAAGTACAGAGATACTTAATATTAACCAAACAAAAAGTTTTTTAGGTACTCTCATTACCTTTTAGCTAATATTAAATATGTAGTTGGTATATCTGTAATTTTAAAATCTTTAACCATTCTCCAGTCAGAGATACTCAATGTTTTAATATACTCATCCTTACCTGTAATATCAACAGAGATACATAGGTCGGTATTTGGATTACATACCTCTAAGATATCTCTAAACAGAGAGCTATTTCTGTATGGGGCTTCTATAAAGAGCTGGGTTTGATTCCTACGTAAAGACTCTCTCTCTAGCTGTTTAATCTTACTCTTTCTTTTCATAGGGTCTCTTGGTAGATATCCATGAAAGAGAAAAGATTGGCCATTTAGTCCTGAACCCATTAAAGAAAGCAGTATAGAGGAAGGGCCAACCATAGGGACAACCTTAATACCAAGCCTATGACACTCTCTTACAACCATACTGCCAGGGTCTGCTACTGCAGGAGAGCCTGCATCACTCATTAAGCCAACATCAAAGCTAGCGATAAGGGGCTCTATTAAATATGCAATATCGCTATTCCTAGAGTGTTCATCTAAAACTCTCATATCTATATCTTGAATTACAATATCTAAACCAGATAGATGTCTTCTAGCTACCTTAGCTGTTTCGACAATGTAATACTTTAACTCCTTTACTATCTCTAAATCAGATTCTTTTAATTCATCCTTAATAGTTCTGTTACTTAAAGATGTTGGTATTAAGTAAAGTGTTCCTAATTTTTTCATTAATATGTTCTTTCAAAATTCATATCTATCTCACTCAATTTTAATTTCCATACAGCAGGTCTACCGTGTGGACAGCTATACGGATTCTCACATACAATTAATCTTTTATACATATCTACCATCTCTTGCCTATGAAGAGCTTGACCACTCCTCACACTACTATGACAAGACATTGTTGCATATATATCCTCTTTTAATCTAGTAATCTCTTTTGAAATACTACTTACATCCTCACTTAGGGAGAATATTTCATCTAGAAATTTCTTAAAATCAGTATTTACAAACTCAACAGGTACGGTTGTAATAGATATGTGATCTTTAAGTACATCATACTTAATACTTACCTCTTCAAAGAATTTCTTTAGCTCTTCCATTTCAGTTAACTGCACCTTAGACATTTCAATCTGTATTGGTACTAGTAAGTTCTGGCTCTCTATTTCATTCTTTTTAGCATTCTTAAGCTTCTCAAATGTAATTCTCTCTGCTGCAGCGTGCTGATCTATTACCCAAAGGGTTTCATTTTCAAACTCTATAACTATGTATTTGTTAAATATCTGAAAAATGTTTCTAAATGAAGCAAACTCTGTTTTCTCAAATTCAAAAGGATTTGGTTTAACAAAAGAGTCCTCCCTTTCTCTAACATACCCATCACCACTACTATCTAATACCTCTTTACTAAAAAGAAGACTATCCTTTACAGAGCTACTCTTACTTTGCCCAAAAGAGATATCTCTACTTGAAGTAGATGGTACGTATTCCCTACTCTCTACTCTGTATGAAGTAACACCCTCTACAGCCTTCTTAACAGCCTCCTGTACTGCAGAGTACACACGATATGGGTTTAGGAATCTAACTTCTTCTTTCCTTGGATGAACATTTACATCAATTAACTCTGGATTAATATTCAGAAGAAGTATATATGGGACTCTCTGACCATGAGGGATATATCTTTCAAAACCTTGGTACACTGCCCTTGCAATCCCATTGTCTTTAATGGGTCTAGCATTAACGAATATATATTGATGATTAGCTCTCTTTTGATGATCAGAAGGGCGTCCCACATATCCAGATATTTTAGTTCCACTACCATCATAGAAAACCTTTATCATTCTCTTTACAAAATCCTCTTTTAGTAATGACTCTAATCTCTCTTTCTCAATCGTATTTGGTTTAGAATTAGGAATACTCTTTAAATCAAATACCACCTTACTGTCCCTCTCTAAGATGAAGTGGATGTTGGGATATATTAAAAAGTATGGAAAGAGTATCTCTAATACTCTCTTGTACTCAGTTTGTGCACTCTTAAGAAATTTCCTTCTTGCAGGAACATTCTCAAAAAGATTCTCAACAGTAATAGCGGTACCAGATTCCCTTGCACTACTTTTTACAGTACCCTGTTTACCATCCTTAGCAACAAGTTGACTACCTACCTCTTCATCACTGTATTTAGATATTAGCCTTACATTAGATACAGAAAGTATTGTAGAGAGAGCCTCTCCTCTAAAACCCATTGTCAAAAGATTGTTTAAATCCTCAAAAGATGAAATCTTACTAGTAGTATGTGCAGTAAAGATCTCTGAGATATTCTCTCTTGGAATACCACCCCCGTTATCACTCACCTCTATTAAATCCATACCCCCATTCACAACCTTTATCCTAATCTCTGTAGCCTTAGCATCTATACTGTTATCCACTAACTCCTTAACAACAGATGCTGGTCTTTCAATGACCTCTCCCGCCGCTATCTGATTTACTAACTCCTGTGGTAACTTGTTTAATACAACTGATGTATTCATACAAAATATTCTAACACAGATTTGATTTAATCTGTTAAAATGCATGTATGAAAGAAGAAAAATTCATATTAAAAACAAAATTCAAACCATCTAAAGATCAAAAGATTGCAATATCATCCTTAACAGAAAATATACAACAAGGGAAAGAGAAGCAGGTATTACTTGGAGTTACAGGCTCTGGTAAAACTTTTGTAATGGCTAATATTGTTAATCAACTAAACAGACCTACACTTGTACTCTCACATAACAAGACATTAGCAGCCCAGCTATATGAGGAATTTAAAGAGTTCTTTCCAGAGAATGCGGTTAAGTATTTTGTATCCTACTATGATTACTATCAACCAGAGGCATATATTCCCTCTAGAGATCTTTACATTGAGAAAGAATCACAGGTAAATGAAGAGATAGAGAAGCTGAGATTGAGTGCAATGAATGCTGCTAGGACACGAAGAGATACCATTGTAGTTGCATCGGTATCATGTATTTACAATATTGGTAGTCCTGATAACTATGAAAACAAATCTATGGAGATATATATTGGACAGAAGATAGATATTGCTACACTTACACAGAAGCTCACATTTTTAAGATATGAAAGAGAGTCAGTAGACTTGATATCAGGAACATACATTGTTAGAGGAGATACAGTAGAGATATATATGCCGTATGAGGAGTTTCCAGTAAGAATTGAATTCTGGGGAAATGAGATAGAGGAGATATCATATATAGAGGGGATATCTAAACAGAAGCTCTCTCAGGTAGATAACTTAGATATATTCCCTGCTACTCCTCTTGTATATGATGCGGATACAATGGCACATGCAGTGGATAGCATAGAGAGAGATTTAGTAAAAAGGGTTACATTTTTAAGAAATATTGGTAAAGAGGTAGAGGCTCAAAGACTTGAGCAAAAGACTAGATATGATATGGAGATGATGAAAGAGATAGGGTTTTGTAAAAGTATGGAGAACTACTCCATATATTTTGATGGTAGAAGGACCGGAGAGCCTCCTTACACACTCTTAGACTACTTCCCAGATGATTACCTACTCTTCATTGATGAATCCCATATTACGATTCCCCAGGTAGGTGGTATGTACAATGGGGATAGGGCAAGAAAAACAAATCTCATTGAACACGGCTTTAGATTACCCTCTGCATATGATAACAGGCCACTAAATTTTAATGAGTTTAGAAAAAAGCAAAAAGATACAATATATTACTCTGCAACACCAAATGAATGGGAAATTATAGATAGTAACAAAACAGTAGTAGAGCTACTTACAAGACCTACAGGTCTATTAGATCCTGCACTAGAGGTTAGAAAGAGTGAAAACCAAATAGATGATGTAATAAATGAGGTAAGAGAGAATGTAAAAAGAGGAGAGAGAGTACTAATTACTACCTTAACTAAAAGAATGGCTGAAGATCTTACAGAGTATCTTAAAGAGTACGATATGAAAGTTGCATATCTACACTCAGATATTGATACTGTAGAGAGAGTAGAAATATTAAGAGATCTGCGACTGGGTGAATACGATGTATTAGTAGGTATTAATCTTTTAAGAGAGGGTATTGACCTACCCGAGGTCTCTCTTGTAATTATTCTTGATGCAGATAAAGAGGGATTTCTTAGATCTAAGACTAGCTTAGTACAAACTATTGGTAGAGCAGCTAGACATCTTAATGGTAGAGTCATTATGTATGCAGATAAGCAAACAGAGAGCATGAAATATGCAATAGAGGAAACAAACAGAAGAAGAGAGTATCAAAGACAGTACAATAAAGAGAATGGTATTACACCTCAATCTATTAAAAAAGCAATTAGAGATCGTTTAGTAGAAAAAGAAGATATTGAGAAGAAAAGTTTAGATATTGAGGTAGAGAAGTTAAGTAAGAAACAGCAAAAGCTCCTAATTAAAGATTTAAGAGCTAAGATGTTACTAGCAGCAGATAACTTACAGTTTGAGAAAGCAGCACAGATAAGGGATAAAATAAAAGAGCTGAGTATTTAACTCAGCCCTTTAATCAATCTCAGTTTTTACAAATCCTTATCTATATAGATCTGCTCCACTACCATCATTACCTCTATCATTCCTATACCCACCATCCTCTCTAGGAGGCTTTGCAATAGAAACATTAATCTCTCTTCCATCTACTTCCTTACCGTTTAATTGCTCAATTGCTGTCTGAGCTAATTCCTCTGTAGCCATTGTTACAAAACCAAATCCTTTAGATCTGTTCTTAAACTTATCTACAATTACCTTTGCCTCTACAACCTCTCCAATTTCAGAGAATACTGCAAGCAAAGACTCATCTGTCATACCCCATGAAAGGTTTCCAACAAAAAGTTTGTTCTGCATTTATATATAAATAATAAATAAAAAGACTACGGATAAGCACACTAAAAGGTTACCTACACAGGGTATTAATAAATTAATACCTTTCTTAACATAGACTATTAATTATAGCATACAGATGAATATACGTAATCCATTATTCCTTTTTACTGTTAAGAGCTTTATAAAGATTCAATCCTTTCCCTACAAGATATCTCCTAAATTCTTTTAAAAGATTAGGATCATTTCTTTCTCTTAATAGTGCGTATAGAAAAGTTGCATCAATTGATAATAAGGAAGTGCTGTTTTTAGAATTTGCTAATTTCCACAGATTTTCTAGAAATTCCTGGTTGTTTTTGTTTACACTCCAAAATATATCTAACTTCTTTTGGGTAATTAAAAATTCTAAAGGTTTAAAAAGTTCCTTAAAAGTAACATTCTTACCATCAATTGGGATCACTAAAGACTCCCATTTATCTCCTTCTTTGAATAAATCCCAAGCTCTTTCCATTAAAATCTGTCCTGCCCCATTTTGAAATCTCTCTATCCCTTTATCTATATCCTCTACTCCAAGTTTCTCCCTTATATCATCTTTTACACTCCTAGCAATACCTTCTTTAAAAAGATATGTAAAAACTAAATCGTCAATAGCTTTAGAGTCTAAATCCTTCTCTTTAATCTTTTTTAAGATAAATTGAGTAGCATATAAATAACCTGGCTCTGCAGGGCTTCTCTCTCTGTACTCTCGGATAATTTCTTGATATTGGGTATTCTGTATATATTCAGAACCTTTAAACATTACAAAGGTTGAAAATTCTGTCAATGCTTCATTAGTTGATGAATCAAATATTCCCTCTACTGTTCCGACCCTCTGTTTATGATACACCTCACTGTTATGATGAGATATCATATGTACAAGCTCATGGGTTAATGTAAATCTATCTACATTCTCGGGTAAATACAGAGTCTCACTCTCACTATCATATGCAGCATTATCATCTCTTTGTACAATGTTTATAGAACTAATTCTCTCATTTATCTCTTCCTCATAAGTTGGGGCGTTTTTTGAAATCCAATTTAGAAGCTCTGGTGCTTCGATAGTCGGTTTTGATTCTTTTAGCTCAAACTCATTCATTATTCTAATATCTCAATATTTGCCATTTCATATTATCATTAAAGCGAAGGAAATGTCCTATCGTTTACAAATATAATTGGAATTATGATTAAGAAATATGGATATTCTTCAGGCTTTATAGATAATGAAGAAAAAGATTAGTATAGCGAATTCTTAAAATTGCGGGACATAGATTCGAACTATGATTCTCGGCTTCAAAGGCCGGTGTCCTACCATTAGACGATCCCGCAATACTGGCTATTATATCATTAAGAGCATCCCTGTTAAAACTCTTCTTACCTACAAAGATTCTCATTGAATTCTTTCTGTATTCATAATAACCTATTAAAATGAAAAGAGCTAAGAGAAGTAAAAAACAGGCTAGCCCCATTAAGATGCCAAAAGGAAGTAATAGAAGAACCTTTGTTAAAAGAAAAAAGAAATTCCAATTCCCCCAGATATTTAAAAAGGATAAATACTCAAGAAGAAGGAAGATACAATTAAATAGTAAAGCCTTTGTAATACCACTATTAATACTACTATTCTTTGGATTAATATTTATCTCTGTCAAATACATCACCTTTATCAGAAGTAGTGCGTTCGATAAAGAAACATATACTGTTGGAGAGGTTACAGGCTTAGAGGGTGTACCTGAGTATGAAGGCTCTGAATTTATCTTTAAAAACAGTTTAGAAGATCCCATTGTTAAAGAATTTCTCTCAGGTGGTAACTCTGCATACAGAGTACTTAAAAGCTCGACATTGGAGGAGATAGAGAGCTACTACCTTGAGAAGTTGCCTCCATTAGGTTGGGAATTAGTTGCACAGGTACCGCTAGGCACTGAGGATAAGAAGTATGGCCAGTATTGGATAAAAGATGGTAAAGGATTAAGGATATACAGTAAATTTAAAGATATATGGTATGAAACCATTACAGAGCAGGAGGCTAAAGATGCTCTTTCAAATAGGGTAAAGGAGGAAATAGAAAGAGAGATGCTAATGGCTAGTGGTGAACAGCAGGATCTACTACCAGATTATCCATGGAGAATTCAGATTCCTAAGGAGTATATAATAAAGTACTCTGCTACAAGTATTAAAGATTTTAGAGCAGTATCTTTTCAAAAATTAGGAGGTAGTGATACTGTAGAGATATATCCTGTAGGGAAATTAGGTTCTAAAGAGCTTGATTATCTACTAGAAGATTACTGTAAGGTAAAAAGTACAGAAGATCTTACATACTCTGTTGTAAATACAGTACCTGTTGGTTTTAGAGAGTATTTAGCACTTAGAGGAAGTATAACTGCAGGAGGTAGTAATATGCAGGTAATAGTAATCCCAAATAGCTTCAATAATACTGTATATATACTCTCTTCTACAAAAGAGAATGACCCTCTGTTAGAGTATATATTTGAGAATATTAAACCGCTAGGTGCTAAGGATTAAGTAATACTATCTTTTACCCTCTTAGCTACATTCCTATCTTTTACAATGTTAGTAATATCCTCTAAGGAAGCCTTCTTAAGTGCATCTATACTACCGAAGTTTTTCATCAGAGCTTTCTTACGTTTCTCTCCTACACCAGCGATTGAATCTAGTACAGATTTCTTACTCTCTTTTATACTCTGCTTTCTGTAATGAGATATTGCAAACCTGTGAGCCTCGTTTCTTAAGTCTATTAATATCTCAGGACTGTTTATCTCTATCTGATATATCTCTCCATCCCTTAATATCCAGTACTCATCTATTTTTCTTTTACCTGCTCTTTTAAGATGTTTACCCTTAGAGATACCCATTAGAAGAATATCTTTTGGAATACTATCCATTACAGAGGATAGCTGGCCTACTCCTCCATCGATGAGGATAATGTCTGGTCTTTTTGTTAAACTACTGTCTGTATTTTTACTCATGTTAGAGAATCTCCTTTCTAATACCTCTTTTAACATAGCGAAATCATCAGGAGTATCCTTACTCTTTATTTTAAAAATTCTGTAATCAGATCTCTTAATCTCCCCTTCCTGTGCTACTACCATAGAGCCGTATGCATGCTTACCTTGCATATTAGATATGTCATAGCATTCAATTCTCTTTAAACCTTTAATCCCTAACTCTAGCTCTAAGTACCCAAAACTTTTCTCTCTAGCTTTCTCTCTTCTGTTTTTGTAATTGAGTGTATCATCGTAATATGTAAAATCAATACTCTCACCAATATATTTTAAATCTTTTACCCTATCTCTTAGCTGACTAGCTTTTTCAAATTCCTCTTTCTTAGAATATTCATTCATCTCTTTCTCTAATCTCTTAATATGGTTTACCTGCTTACCATTAAGAAATCTTATTATATTATCAATATTCTCTCTGTACTCTTCCTGCGTAATTGCACCTGCATACGGTCCAGGGCACAGCCCTATATGGTAATTTAATGATGATTTACAATCTTTGTTCTTACATGTACAGAATGGATATATCTTTCTAAGGTATGTGTATACTCTCTTAACAGTATATCCACTTGGATATGGTCCAAACATACGACCTTTTTTAAAATCTCCCTTTTTAAAACTTCTTACAATCTTAACAGTAGGAAATTTCTCCTTGGTAGTTATGTATATCCATGCATATGATTTATCATCCTTCAAAACGGAGTTAAATTCAGGTTGTAACTCTTTTACAAGAGCAGATTCGAGTATAAGTGCCTCTATCTCATTATTAGTCTCCTGTATCTTAATATCTGCTACAAGAGGCATCATCTGCATTATTCGAGGTCTGTCATATAGCTGCTGTTTGAAATATGAATTTACACGAGAGTGAAGATTAATAGCTTTACCTACATACAAAACAGTTCCTTTTTTATCTAGAAATTTATAAATTCCAGGAGTATTGGGTAGGCTCTCTAATTTTAGCTTTAAGGTATCTATCATACCCTATTATACATTAAAACTTCCTTAACCAACGCTTAGTATCACTATTTAGCTCTATTGTTTTTTCTAATATAACTGCTCTATTCTTCCCTTTATCATTTACAACTATCTTAACAGGCACATCCCCATTAGAAAGAGCTATGTACTCCTTAAGCTTTTTTATTTCCTCTTCTGTATGGCTTGGCTTTATTCTAAATGTAACACCTTGGAAGTCATCACCATGTTTTGATTCATCAATATATTTAGCTTTTTCAAGAATTAAACTCTTCTCATCATTTTTTACATTTATACTAGCAGCTATGAGTATTGGTTTACCCTCTTCAAGTACATCTTTTATCTCTTGATACTTCTGAGGAAAAAGAATTACATCTGCTATCCCAGACTTATCTTCTACAGTAAGGAATGCCATCATATCACCTTTCTTAGTAGTAATTCTTCTTACTTTATTCACCATTACACCAAGTACTACTACCGCCCTATTCTTCTTCTCAAGAGCCTCTTTAACAGATATTACATTTTTAGACTCAAAAAACTCCTGTAGGTTGTCAAGAGGATGGCTAGAGAAATATAGGCCTAGGAGATCTTTCTCCCACTGTAAGATTTGATGCCTAGGGGCTTTCTCTACCTCTGGGAGAGGTGTAACAGATGTCTCTAGTACAGAGTCTTCATCTTGAGAAAGAGAGAATATATCTATCTGACCTATGCTTTTAGAAGAATGACTCTTTTTCGTTCTTTCAAATATCATTGGTGCTATATTTAGTAATGCAGATCTATCACCAAACTCATCCATACAACCAGACATAATTAAGTACTCTATGGCTCTCTTTTGTACACCCTTCTGTACAGTTCTTTCTATGAAATCATCTAAGTTTTTGTAAAGACCGTTCTCTTTCCTCTCTTTCACAATAGCGGTAACAACATCTTCACCAACATTTTTAATTCCTCCTAATCCGAATCTAATACTACTATCTCCCTCTATTGTAAAGAATACTTTACTTTGATTTATGGTAGGAGGTAGTACATCTATACCAAGTCTTTCACATTCATTTAAATCAATAATGACTCTATCAAAGTTATCTAAATCTCCCTCAAGTAGTGCAGCCATGAACTCTAAAGGAAAGTGTGCTTTTAGATATGCAGTCCAATATGCAATAGTTGCATACGATGCACTATGTGCTTTATTAAATCCGTAATTAGCAAACTGTACTAGCTTATCCCATAATCTTTCAGATTCTTTTGTATCAAAACCATTCTTCTTGGCTCCCTTAAGAAATTTAGGCTTCTCTTTCTCCATGATATCCATTTTCTTTTTACCCATTGCACGTCTAAGTATATCTGCAGCACCAAGACTGTACCCTGCTATTATCTGTGCAATTCTCATAACCTGCTCTTGATATGTGATAACGCCGTATGTAACCTCTAATACTGGTTTAAGCTCATCAAAGATATAGTCTGGTTTCTGTTTACCTTTCTTAACAGCAACATACTCTGAAATGTATTGCATAGGGCCGGGACGATATGCTGCAAGTAGGTAACAAATATCTTCCTGAGTCTCTGGTTGAAGACCACGTATACTCCTTTTCATACCTTCACTTTCCAATTGGAATACACCTACTGTATGACCACTTTTAATAAGGTTAAAGGTTGCTTTATCATTAGGATCAAGAGTAAGAAGATCTATATCTATACCTCTATTTACCTTTATCTTAGTAATAGCTTCTCCGACTACATTCAAATTTCTAAGACCAAGGAAATCAAATTTCATTAATCCAACATACTCAATATCAGACATCTCAAACTGTGTCATACCTATACCTTCACCATGAGAGTCTCTCTGTATAGCGCAGTAGTTAACAACAGGATCTGGTGTAACAATAATGCCACAGGCATGAGTAGATACACCCCTGCATATACCTGACACCTTTCTTACTATATTAGCTAATTCTAATGTTTTCTCTGAGGAGTTAATTATCTCAGCAAATTCAGGATTATGCTCGATCATATGATCAATACCTTTAGCTTTACCAAACAGTATCTCTACCATTTTTGCTAACTTATCTGTAACAGCTAGCTCTACACCTAATACTCTACCTACATCTTTAATAGCTTGTCTTGTTTGTAGCTTACTAAAGGTACCAATCTGCTTTACATTATCTATACCATACTTCTCTATGGTGTAATCTAGTAACTCATTCCTCCTCTTATCTGCAATATCTATATCAAAATCAGGAGGAGAATCTCTCTCAGGATTAAGGAATCTCTCAAAGTAAAGCTCCCATCCAATGGGTTCAATATCTGTGATATCAACACAGTATGCTACAACAGAACCACAT
>JBBADY010000017.1:0-14995 GCA_041656215.1 Candidatus Dojkabacteria bacterium
GAGGTGATGGTTGTAGTCCTGCATATAATACGAGATACTGTCGTTGGCAAAGACAAAACCTTTGTTCAAGCTCTACAACATCTAAGAGGTATTTAAAAGCTGGTGAATCTTCAACAATTACTTCTGTTGCTAAGGTAAATGTAAATACTTTTAGTCATGTGTTTCATAATAGAGATAATGGAAATGCTGTTGTTTGTTCTGCATCATATATAGCTGGGTGGGCAACATATCAAGGTTCTTGTCCTGCAGGAAGATATCAGCTAGTTCGTAGTAATACATATTCAACTGCAAGATCTTCTGAAACTACAACATTCCCTGCTTCCAATATCTTTATTAACGATATGAACTGGGGAGGGCAAACTGTTAAAAACTTACAAATTAATACATATTTTAGTATAACAGGTCGTCCTTCTTCATACCCAGAAGTTCCTTGTGTCTTTTATCAAGATTCCTGTTCTCCTTTGTGCCAACCTGCATCATGTACAGGTTCTTATCAGTCTAATCCATCTTCCTTTGGAACGAAAGTATTCTCATGTAATAACTTGCCGAGTGGTTGTGGAACAGAGAGCAATCTTTGCTACTGTCGCTACCAATGTGAAAGTACTTTTTCCTGCGACTCGACATTAAGTAATACTAATTTAGGATTTGGAACAAGTTCTGTTTACACGACATGTTCTAACAGCTGTGGAAGAGTAACAAAGTTACCATGCTACTGTAAAGATTGTAATCTACCAATACCAAATGGAACAACCTTGAGTAATACAGGAAGACAATCTACAGATCCTGCATACCAAACAACTTCTTGTAGTAAAGGTCTTGGATGTACGCCTAAAAGTCAGTCACTATACTGTACTAGATGTACTCCCCCAGCATGTGGACCTACATTCTCAGATAACCCAGTAGTTGTTGGTGGTGTAAACCAAGGGTCAGTAGCCTTTGGATGTAATAACACACTCTCCTCTTGTGGAACTGAGAGTAAGGCTTGTTACTGCTATTCGTGCACTCCCCCTCAGTGTGCACCTACATATAGTACTGAAAATTCTGGATATGGATCAGTTAATCTTAGCTGTACAAATGGATGCTCAGTACAGACTAATAGAACTTGCTATATAGATAAATGTAGTAACTGTACCTTACCTAGCTGTCCATCACAATTGTCTAATACAGCTACTGTAAGTAACCCTAACATGAGTCTTGCTAATTACAGAACCTGTACTAGAAATGTACCTTGTGGAGGTCCTGCAAATACAGCTGCATGCTATGAAAAGGTAAGTCCACAACCAACAACAAATCTGACAATCATACCTGATGAAGTGAATAAGTATGGATTCTTAAGCAGTACACATACTGGAAATAGAGGATTAGATTACAATCTAAACGATCCTTTATCAATGGTAGCCACATACAGTGATGTAGATGGACATACTGATATAGAGGCAGTATCTGTTTGGTTTAGAAATAGCGCTCAAACAGGTGAGGTACAATCTCCTCTATGGATAGATTCAGCAGTTAATCCTTCGCAATCTCCAAGTTCACCATCAATTGATAGCTGGGGCTTTATGATGAGATGGGAAGGATCATTATGGAAACCGTATGTACCAAGCTATCCTGCTACTGGTACAGCAAAATGGGTAAGAGCAGTTGGTGCAGCTAACTCCTTTGTAATTTCTGGACCAGGAGGATTACAGATGGTAAGAGTAACTCTTGGTAATATTACAAGGAGTGGAAATGATGTAGTATTACCATTCCAACTTAGCTTTACATTCACAAGTGGTTTTGAAAATGTAGCACAGGTTACGTATAACACATATTTAATGGGTAATGATGTCTTTAGCTTTACTCCGTATGATAACTATAGCTCTGAAGTAAGTAAAATAGGTGATTACTGGTCACCAGGTCAGCTTAGATACAGAACATCCCCTGCTCCTGCACAGCTTTATGCTAGACAGTGGTCTCCTACAGGTCATAACTGGACTATAGATAAAGAGAACCCTGGAGTATCTACTTTAACTATGACAGTTGTAGGAGATACAACCTTAAAATTAAATTGGAGTGTACAAGATACAAAGGAGATATATGCAATAGTGGGTAATATATATGCCTCTTTAGCTATGCCTCCTGACTCCCCCCCTCTTACTCTGTCTGAGACAGGAACTGTAGCTGGTCTTGATATCTCTACTCCATATACATTAAGTACTGATCAAGAAAATTTAGGGAAACTAAATACAGGATATACATTTAGAAAGCTCTCAATTGGTACTACTTCATATTCTGAAGATATATTGATAGATATTGGTGAGAACAAAGAGGGAAGTTTAATACTATATTTAACAGTATTTGATATGGCAGGTAATATGTATATACAATCATTAACCTACTCTCTTGGTGATTGGATAGCTACAAATGGAGGCTTAGTATTCTCAAGTGAGGGTATGGATTTTGAAGTAAAGGAAATAGCATCTAATAGTGCATGGAGTAATGTAAATGTATTAAGTGGTATGAATCCTACATATGCAGATATATCAACAGAGCTATTCGGAGATAATCAATCCTCTGGAACAAATCCTTCTAGTTTAACTAATAGTGAAAAGAACAAGTCATATCATATTAGACCCTTCTCTATGAATCTTGATATCACAAGCTTTTACAGTGAACTACAAAAGGCTTACAATGATAGATTGATAGAAGGAAAGGTAGATTTAAGTGCAAGCATACCAGCAGTAACAGAATTAAATGGTAATTTGAGAAGTACCGGTAGTTGTAATTCTGAATCTTCTGTATGTATATTAAAACACACAGGTACTCTTCAAGTTGGTAATACATCTGACTTTGTATGTAATGGATGGGGAGTATTCTTTGTAGATGGAGATTTAGTTATTAATAGAGACATACTTAATGTAAATAAAGAGAAAGATGCTTGTATCTTTGTTGTGAGTGGAGATGTAACTATAAAGGGGGAAAATACTCACTCATCCCCTACTCAAATACAGTATGATGAGATTAATGCATATATAATTGCAGATGGAGATATAACGATAGATGCCGAATTAGGGAATCAGAGATATGATGGTATGTTTGTAGGTGGAGCATTACAAACCCATGGTGGCTTACATGTAAATAGAGCCCTAAAACTATCTGATAGAAACACATATCCTGTCTTAATGGTTAAGTATCATTCCAAATATTCAGTACTAAGTAATCTTGTATTTGGGAGTCAGATTGATATACTTAAAACAGAAATAGGTTTTAAACCTTACTAAATTCTGATATTATAATATAGTCATAATTTAACTGTCCAAAAGATATGGCTAAACTGCCTGACCATGTAGGAATAGACTTCGGAACACACTCTGTAAAAGCGGTGGAGCTAAAAAATGCTGGTAGTACTCCTGAATTAATCAACTTAGGGAGTCAGCTTACTCCTAAGGGTGTTATTAATAGTGAGGAGAAGCAGGATCAGAAGAAGTTAGCAGATGTATTAAAGAAGCTCTATGATGATTCGAAGATAAGGAATAGGAATGTTGTAATGGCATTACCTGAGTTTTCGGTATTTACTAGATTTTTAGAATTTCCTGGTGTAAAGAAAGAAGAGTTAAGAGAAGCAGTATTCTTTGAAGCAAAACAGTATATCCCTATGTCTGTTAATGATGTACATATGAGCTTTGTAACCATAGGGTTTAATGAAGAGAAAAATGCTCCTAGAGTACTACTTGTAGCAGCTCCAAAGAAAGTAATATATATATACACAGAGATAGCGAAACTTGCAGATCTAGACTTGGTAGCTATAGAAACAGAATCAGTTGCTATGGGAAGAGCTATGTATAAGGCTACAAATAAGAAGGATTTAGTAATGTTAGACTTTGGTGCAAACAGTACAGACATGAGTATTATGAGTGAAGGATACTTAGTATTCTCTCAAAGTATAGCTATTGGCTCTGATGCACTTACTCAGGCTGTAGTTAATAAGTTTAATTTTGAATACAGTAGAGCAGAAGAGTTTAAACGAAATTACGGTCTTACACCTAATGTATTAGAGGGTAAGATATACAGTGCACTCTCCCCTATTGTTGAATCAATATTAATGGAAGTACAAAGAGGTATAGAGTTTTATAAAAATAAAACAACGAGTGCCTCTCCTACAGAATATCTTTTAAATGGTGATGGTGCACTACTACCCGGACTGTCAGAATTCGTATCTAAGTCACTTGGTGTTACAGCTCAGATAGCTAATCCATGGGTTGGTATATCTGTAGATAATAAATTTAAAGACATTGTAGCTAGGGGTGGACCTTCCTACTCTGTAGCCATAGGGTTAGCACTAAAAGATGAATAATGAGAGTACTCAGAAACAAAACGATGTTAAGAAAGAAGAGGTAGTAAAAACTCCTGTTTCGCCTACTCCTGTAACACAACCAGAAACTCCAGCTATAGGGGCAGAGATAAGTGAGGGTTTCAATCTTCTCCCCTCTATGAGTGATGAGGAGAAAAGTGTGCAAAAGGCCAAGAGTACTATAAGTATTGGCTCTGTTCTTAGTTTAATTATTTTAGTAGTTATTAGTTTAGGAGTAGTAGGCTTTAACATTATTACAAAGCAGATTCTTAATAGTAGGAAAGAAGTACTCTACTCTATTGAGAATAAAGTTAATCAGCAGATAGATAAGATAGTTTCTAATGAAGAGATTGTTGATAGAGCAGTACTGTATTCAAATGTAAAAAAAGGTGCTTTCTCTCATAAAGCTATTATAGAATTCCTTAATCAAATATCTACTAAGGTAGGAAACATTCAAATGAGAAGTGTAAATATATCAGAAGATTTAAAATTCTCTTTTGTAGGATATGCAACTAACTTAGAACAGGTATCAAAGCTTTGGTATATGTTTGGTATAGATGAGAATATAGAGAGCATTAATCTACAATCTGTTGGTAAGAGAGAGAACAATGTAACATTTACATTTGAGGGTGAATTAAATGGTAAGAAATTTTTTAATAAATAAATATGGGATTAGCAAGTAGATCGAATCAAAAAACAAATAAAGAGATAGCAGCAATAAGTGAGAAGATAAAATCATCAAGATTAAGTTTCTCAGATCTTATGATACCTATTATTGTAGTAGTAGTCTTACTTCTACTCTCAATCTTTGTATTTGTCCCTATGATTAATGCTGCATTGAAGTATCAAGAAGAAATAAAAGAAACAAATGTAAAGATAGAGCAGTTAAACTCTGTTCAAGAAAGTTTGAATAAGATTGATGATAATCAACTGAGTGATGATATTATATTAGCTAAAAGTGTAATACCAAAGATATTAAAAGTATCTGACTTTATTTATTATGTTGATACCTTAGCAAGAGAGAAAGGATTACTAATACGAGAGCTATCAGCAGGAGATATGGTAAGTAAAATATCACAGACAGAAAGTAGTGGTGCAGGAGTATCTGGTCCTATATCTTATGTAGGAACGTATGATGCTGTTGTAGACTTTTTAGATGAAGTACAAAATATATCTCCATATATTATACGTATACAGAATGTAGAGGTAGCCTCTTTAGCATCTGGACAGTGGAGTATATCTCTTAATGTAAGTGGCTACTATATGGCCGATAAGATGGGGAATGTAAATATATATAGACCTTTTAAGTCATACACAGATTACGAAGATATTTTAGAAATCTTTAGAGAGAAAGCTAAGAATCTATAAATTAGATCTCATCCTTTAACATATCTTCATCTCCAACTTCAACGTTGCTCTCAACATCTACATGATGATCTACCCGATCATCTTTAAGAAGAACTCTTACTCTTTTGTTATTTCTAATAGCACTTATTGTAATAATATCTCTTATTGAGTTTATTGTTCTACCTTTTCTACCTATAATTACCCCTTTATCTGATTCATTTACATCTATAGTGAGTATTGTAAGACCAGGGAAATCAACACTATCTCTCTCATCTACACTTACATCATCAGGATAGTTAACAATTGCCTTTATGATGTGTACAAGTAACTCTTTCATTTTTTACTTAATTGAATTTAATATATATCAAGCTAATTATACCTTGATGAAAATAATTTTACCAGAATAGTAAGCAAAACAAAACAGACCTATTTAATAGGTCTTACTTTGGAGGTTTATGAATTATTTCTCTTCCTTAACTTTCTTCTTAGTACTAGGCTTTGTTGACCCTCTTTTAAGAGATTTAAGTAACCCTAGCTTAACAAAATAGTGAGCAATTGTATCAGTAGGCTGTGCACCTTTCTCTAACCATATCTTTGCTGACTCCTTATCTACTTCAAAAGTAGATGGCTGTGTTCTTGGATTGTAATATCCAATCTCTTCTACAGTCCTACCATCTCTTGGAGATGCAGATTCCATAACCACGATTCTGTAATGTGGCTGTCCTCTTTTTCCTGTTCTTTTTAATCTAATCTTTAACATAACGCTGTTATTCTAACAGATGATAAATTAATATTCAAGCTATTTGTTATGATTCTCTATATACTCTACACCTACTTTTGCAGCCTGTTCCTCTGCTCTCTGCTTACTACTTCCTACTCCCTCTCCAATTACTTTGTCATTGACTTTTACTACTACAGTGAAAGTCTTATCATGATCAGGACCCTCTTCTTTGATAACTTCATACTCTGGAGTAGATTTATGTATTGATTGTGCAAGCTCCTGTATTCTAGTCTTACTATCTATATCCAATCTAAATTCAACAATATCATCTATCTTTGGAAGAAGATGCTGTTCTACAAACTTCTTAGATATATCATATCCCTGATCAAGATATATTGCTCCTAGTACTGCTTCAAAAGTATTAGCTAGTAAAAAGTCTTTCTCTCTTCCCCCACTATCCTCTTCTCCTTTAGAGAGTAGTAGATACTCTCCAAGCTTAAGCTTCTTTGCTGTTATAGCTAAGCTATCTGTTCTAACTAATGCAGATCTAAAGCTAGTAAGCTCTCCCTCTGCTCTATCATTAAACTTTCTAAAGAGAAAATCAGAAACAATTAACTCCAATACCGCATCTCCAAGAAATTCTAATCTCTCATTATGCTCTTTCACTTTTCTATGCTCATTTATATATGACCTATGTGTTATTGCAGTCTCAAGTAATTCTTTATTCCTAAAGATTATATTTATATTTTTTTCTAACTCTTCTATATTATTCATCATTATCCTCTTTATTAATTTCATATATTGCTCCTAAGACTCCATTTACAAACTTACTACTTGTATCACCACCAAACTCTTTCGCTATCTCTATTGCTTCATCTATGGCTACTTTAGGAGGAGTAATCTTTGCTAAGAAACCCTCATATATAGCGATACGAAGTATTTGTAAATCAACAGATTTCATTTGTGATACTGGCCATTGAGGTGCAAACTTAGTAATCATTTCATCTATTTCGCTAGCTCTCTCTTTTACTCCATCTACAAGGGAAAGGTAAAGCTCTTCATTATATGAAATAATATCATCAATTTCAGAAAGATCAGTAACAGAAAATTCTACTACTCCATCTCTTGAACCATTAAAATCTTTAGAAAAGAGTGTTTGTAATGCTAGTCCTCTAGATAGATGTCTAGGGTCAGTTGCTTTTTTCATTTATTTAAAGAGTAATTATTTAGATTTCTTTAAATCTTTACCATCTCCGTAGTATCCACAGAATTCACATACAAAATGAGGTCTTTTTGTTTTACCACACTTTGGACATTTAGACATTTGAGGTGCTTTTAAAGAATCATTAGCTCTTCTTCTATTCTTCCTGCCTTTCGAAATTTTTCTTTTTGGTAATGCTCCCATAACTTTTTAAACTATTTTAAGACCTTGTATTATATTTTAATATTAACATTCTTGCAACCTATATTATCCAACTCTCCTTTATCTCTATCTCTTCTCCTGGCTGTATTTGTCCTTCTATCATTTCTTTAGCAATATTCCCCTCTATATTATCCTGTATATACCGTTTAATGGGTCTTGCTCCAAGGCCAGGATCGTGTGCTTTATTAGCAATTAATTGAGGTATTAAGGAGTTCCAAGTTAGTAAGATACTCTTCTCATTTAATCTCTTTGATAGCTCTTGTAAAAGAATCTCTGATATCTCAGAAAGATTGTCAATATCATGAGGATGAAATACTAGTACCTTATCAAACCTATTAAGTAACTCAGGTCTGATGGACTGCCTAAGCTCTATTAATGCCCTATCCTTTGCTTCTTCCCATGTACTTTTACCATCACTAAGGGACTCAAGAAGTATTAAGCTACCTATATTGCTTGTACATATGATTATACTGTTTGTAAAATCTACAACCTCTCCTAGATTACTTGTTAATCTTCCCTCATCGAAAATCTGTAAGAAGAGATCTAATACCTGAGGATGTGCTTTCTCTATCTCATCAAAAAGTACTACAGTGTATGGATCTCTTTTAATCTTATCTATCAAAGACACTGTACTCTTCCCACCACCCTGCTTCTCTCCAAGGAATTTCTCTATACTATCAATATCTTGATACTCAGACATATCTATTCGTATCATATCGCTACCATCATCAAAGTACTCCTCATCTACTACCTTCGCTAGATATGTCTTACCAACTCCTGTAGGTCCTAGGAAGAGGAAGGAGCCAATAGGCTTGTTTGGATTCCTAATATCAGTATGCGACCTTCTAAGGGACTCTACAACGGTTTTAATGGCATCATCTTGCCCTATGACCCTACTCTTTATACTTTCCTCTAACTTCATTAGCTTTGTACTCTCTTGAGGATTTACAGTGGCAATAGAGATACCCTTCTGATTTGAGAGAACCTTTGCAATATGATCCTGTGTAAGTACAGTAACCCCACTACCTTGTGCCCATGAACATGCAGATTCTAAAAGCTGCACAGCACTACTAGGAAGCTTTCTCTCTTTTGTGTATCTTTGTGCTAACTCTACAGTACTAATTAATGCTGGAAGGGTAAGATATATACCAAAATTTCTCTCTAACTCTAAAATCTTACTCTCAAGTATTAGTAATGCATCATCAGCAGATATTTCACTTACCTCTATATTTGTAAATGTTTGCCTAAGTGATTCAGATGTATAGAAATATTTCTTGTAATCAGAGTGATTAATGGTACCAACTATTGGGAATTTACTACTAAGAATATATGGAAGAAGTATCCCAGCAAGAGAGTGTCCAGAGTCTTGAGCCTTTGCAGGAATTAACTCCTGTATCTCATCTATGTAAAGAATTACATCCCCTGCCCTCTCTAACTCTTTCATAGCTTTACCAAGTAACTCTTCTACAGTTGCCTCTCTAGCAGCGTAAGCTATTAAACCATTAATATCTAACTGTAATATCCTCTTATCCCTTATTTGCAAAGGAACATCCCCCCTGTTTATTCTTTGTGCAATTCCTAGTATTAAACTAGACTTACCTACTCCTGATTCTCCAATGAGAAGTGCATTCTTGTTAGACACCTTCCCTAATACCGAAACTAAGTTCTCTATCTCATCCTCATGCCCTATACCAAAAGTATCATTATCTTTAGCAACATGCTCATTAATATTCTTACTAAACTTGTTAAGTATGAATGTATAGCCATATATCCATGACTCTGCAATTCCACCTTTTCTGTAGTAAGGAACATTTAGATTAAAGTAATTTGTTTTTCTTACTCTCTCCCTAGAATATGATTGGAATCTTACAACCTCTCTTAGAATATCTATAGAGGAGTTCTTTGTAAGAAGGAACTTCTTCAAAGAGGGAAATACATTAAAAAGAGAAAGTAATATATGCTCAGGCTTAATATCCCTTGAGGAGGTAAGTAAAGATTCATTTAAAGAGTATATTAGTAAGCTTCTAAGAGATGTAGCAGGATAGCTGGGTAATGTTTTCTCATCTATCCCATTCTCTTGTAGTGTTTCAAAGTCTACAACTATATTTGCTCTTTTAAATATCTCAATTATCTCCTCATACTGGATTAGGTCTGTAAACAGAGAGTATGTATTGGTTGTATCTCCAGAAGTATTATTACAAATTACCTCTAGGGAGCTTTCACTAATGTAATTTATTGCTTCCAGATGTGCATATCTTCCAAACTTAAAACCAGTTGTTTTAATCTCTTCTAAATCACTTAAGGGAATACTTTGAGCTTTAGGTAATTTAACAGGATGACTTTTATCCTTGTAGTAGTCATGCCAGAGGAAAAAGACTGCAAATATTGAGATGCCAAAAAGAGTGTCAGATATACCACTAGAGAGGAAATCTTTTACAATTGTAATATTTTCTAACAAACCGAACTGTCGAAGTAAATATCCAAGAGCAATTACTAAACCAGGAACTAACATTACATTCGCTATTAAACGAATCTGTTCATAGTATTTCTGATATCTTAAGAAATTTGTTAATACATTACTAATCTGAGGAGTAGAAATGGTAAAGAACTGGTCTCTAGTTAAAAGAAAAAGAGCATCCGACTCCTTGGTTAATATTGGATACTCTTTCTGTACAACACCAAATGTATTGCTATCTTTAGAGTGAAAACCTATCAACGTTCTATTTTGCCAACCGTAATCTATTGCCATTATATACTAAATATAGATCTAAGAATGAAAAATACTGTAGCAGGTGGAAGCATTAACCAAAGTAGAAGTATGAGAAAATATACAGTACATACTAATATATATGCTACTATCGCTATTGGCAAATATATGAGTTTGATTAGTATTCCGTAAGTATAGCCAATGAAGGAGTTCTCCCTATGCCAAGGAACAAAGAAATTTTTTATAAGTAACGAAATTGAAAAGTTATCATCTACAAAGGTAGAGATTCTAGCAAGCATCCTTAAATGCCACAAAGGCATCCTTACATACCACCAATACATGAATTCCTTAGATGTGTATGTGAAAATAACAAAGAGGTTATCAACCTTGCTTTCATTGAGAACCTTCTGTCCCCCACTACTTGTTAATATATTTGTTTGTTCCATACCTTAAGGCAGTAATACATTGTAAGTTTATTGTAATTTCAATATAAATTCAAGTAAACAGCATAGACCCTATCCTATGATTGTGCCTCTTTTATAATCGTAAGTGAGAGACCTGGGGTATATTATGTTAAAATGCTGATATGAATGTGTATCAACAACTGAAGAAACCCATTATTTCTCTTGCCCCTATGGAGGATGTTACGGATACTGTATTTAGGCAGGTTATTCAAACCCGGGGTAGACCCGATCTTTTCTATACTGAGTTTGTGAATGTTGAGGGTTTAAACAGCAAGGGGAAAGAGAGAGTAATTCATCGTTTAAAGTTCGATAGTAAAGAGAAGCCAATAGTAGCTCAGCTTTGGGGGGCGAAGCCTGAGAACTTCTTGAGAGCTTCAAAGCTTGTTTCTGAAATGGGCTTTGATGGGGTAGATATAAACATGGGGTGCTCTGTAAAGAACGTTGTTAAGGGTAATGCCGGTAGTGGCCTAATAAATGTAGATAGAGGTTTAGTAAAAGAGATAATTCTAGCTACAAAAGATGGAAGTAAAGGGTTACCTGTCTCAGTTAAAACAAGGCTGGGATGGGAAAGTGTTGATGTTGAAGGATGGATAGCTTTCCTACTTGACCAGGATCTCGCTGCACTAGCCATTAATATGAGAACTGCTAGGGGCAGTGAAGCATTAAATGCGAATTGGGAACATATGGGTGAAATTCTGAAATTGAGAGATGAGATTAATCCTAACACCCTACTCTTTGGAAATGGAGATATTACTTCTGTAGCTAGCGCATTGGAGATGGTAAGCAAGCACAATATAGATGGCGTGATGATTGGAAGGGCAGCAATATCTAACCCTTGGATATTCTCAGGGAGAGAAAATATTAAGCAGGAAGAGAAATTTGAACTCTTTAGTAATCATATATTACTTTTTGATGAGATATGGGGAGAGGAGAAAGATTTTCATTCATTAAAGAAATTCTTTAAAGCATATATTAATGATTTTGAAGGGGCAGTGCAGCTTCGAAAAAGCTTGATGGAGTGTAACTGTACTGAAGAGGTATTGAATATCTTACAGGAGTATAAATAGGCTTTGTTACTCATCTTTCTTTCTTTTCATTGACACTGTACAGAACCAATTGTATATTTGAATATATATAAATTAATATTTAATATACATAGTGAAAGATCGCAAAACATATCAAGGTTTCTCCCTCATCGAGATCCTTGTAGTAGTAGCCTTGATTATCATCTTGGCAACAATAACCTTGGTTGCAATCAACCCTGGTAAGAACTTCAGAGACACTAGAAATGCTCAAAGAAGTGCAGATGTAACACAGATTCTTAATGCTGTTACTCAGTATACATCTGAAGAAGGTAACTCAATAGCTGCTTTCGGTACGATTACAAACTGTACTGTAGGCGATAGCTCTATTGGAACAGAGGGCATTGATTTAGATGCAGTTTTAGTAGATGAGTTCATTGTAGCAATCCCTATGGATCCTAGTGTTGGAACAGATGCAGTTACAGGATATGAAATCTGTGTAACAGATGGAGGAAGAGTACAAATTTCTGCTCCTCATGCAGAGAACGATAAGACTATTAGTGTAAAAAGATAACTTAGGTTATTCTTTTACTTAATATATTAAACTATTCGAGATAGTATAACTGTCCTACTATTATGGTCGAGCTTTTAAAAGCCATAGATGATGTATCAAAGAAGAAACTTAATGTTTCAGACTTACTAGACATTATTGTAAGAGAAGCCTTTGAAAGAAAAGCTTCTGATATTCATATGGAAGCTCGACAAGGAAACAACCTACTCATTCGATACAGAATAGATGGTATGTTAAGGGATATAGTTACAATTGGAAACAATTTAGAAGAGAGTATTCTTTTTATCATAAAAGTAAGAGCAAAGTTAAGGACAGATATCCACTTTGCTCCTCAGGATGGAAAGATACTCTTTTCTTTTAAAAATGAAGATTTAGATTTTAGAAAAACAGAGTTTAAAAAAGAGGAAGAATCTAAAGATGAGAAGAAGAAAGAGAGTAAAGAGGAAGAGCTTAAGGATGAAGAAAAGGAAGAAGAAGTAAAAACTCCAAAAGAACCTGTTGAAGAGTACAGAAAAATAGATGCTAGAATATCTATACTTCCTGTTACATTTGGTGAGAAGGTAGTAATAAGGTTACTATCTCAGACTAATAGATCATTTGGACTTGCTGATTTAGGATTTGAGCCTGATGATTTAGAAAAAATAGAGGCAAGCTATAGAGAACCTTACGGCTTAATTCTTTCTACTGGTCCTACAGGTAGTGGAAAAACTACGACACTCTATTCCATACTAAAGATACTCAATACTAGAGAGGTCAATATTACAACTATTGAGGACCCTGTTGAGTACAATATCGTAGGAGTAAACCATATTCAGATTAATACTAAAAGTGATTTAACATTTGCTAATGGTTTAAGATCTATACTTCGTCAAGATCCAAATATCATTATGGTCGGTGAGATTAGAGATACTGAAACTGCTCGAATTACAGTTAACTCTGCTCTCACAGGTCATTTAGTACTTTCAACTGTTCATGCCAATGATGCAATTAGTGCCATACCAAGATTAATAGATATGGGAATAGAGCCATTCTTGATAGCGTCTACTCTTAATATCATTATTAGTCAAAGACTTGCAAGAAGGCTATGTGATAATTGTAAAACAGAGTATGTAATCGGAAAAGAAGAGGAACATAAAGATATGCTTAAATTAAGACCCGATTTAGGAAAATATCTAAATACTACAGATAAACTGTACAAAGCAAACGGTTGTAGTCAATGTGATAACACTGGTTACTCTGGGAGAATTGGATTGTATGAAATATTAAAAACTAATAAAGAGATTAGAGATGTTATTATAACTTCCCCTACTACAGATAATATATATGCTGCTGCAAAGAAACATGGCTTTAAGCTTATGATTGAAGATGGAATCTTTAAGCTTAAAAAAGGATTAATAGATTTAGAAGAACTAATAAGGGTAATAGCTATAAAAGAATGAGTAAGAAGGTAAAGAAGACAAAAGATAAGGAATTAAGAAGTTTGCAGAGAGTTAAAGTATCTACTTCTAATCTTCTTATTTCTATTAAATCATTAGCAGCATTACTTAGAGCTAGTATATCTCTTTCAGATGCTATTAAGACTATGTCAGAGCAATCAAATGACAAGAATCTTAATAGGATATACGCATACTTACATAAGAAGGTAGAGGAAGGCTCTAGCCTATCTGATGCTATGAGACTTTTTCCTAAGATATTTCCTGAGACTATGGTTTCTGTTGTAGAGGCAGGTGAGAGAGGAGCCTCTTTAGAAAGAAATCTTCTGTTTATTGCAGAGTCTATTAAAAAGTCACACGATTTAAACAGAAAGATGAAGGGTGCTATTATATACCCTATTATAATTATATCTATGACTGTAGCAGAGTTTGTAGGTATGATATTTATTGTTCTTCCTAAGATGGAAAATCTTTACTCTAGCTTTCCAAATGTTCCTCCATTCACAATCTTCATTATGAATTCTGCTCAAGCTATTAGAGATAACTGGTGGATTATTCTTCTAGCTATCTTTATTTTAGGTTTTCTTTTCTATCTTTTCTTAAAAACAAAAACAGGTAAATATTTTACAAGCTGGCTATCACTCCACTTCCCGATATTAAAGAATCTATTTATTAGTAACATACTCGCCTCTTTCTCTCGTACCTTAGGTGTACTCTTAGCAAGCGGCTTACCACTATCAAAAGCTCTACTTATCTCATCTACTACAATGAGTAACTCCATCTATTCGGACATATTAAAGAAGGTTCATTCTAATATAGATAGAGGGCAAAACTTAGCAAGCTCTTTGGCAGTATATGATCAGTATTTTAATAAATCATTTATAAAAATGGTAGAGATAGGTGAATTAAGCGGTACCTTGGAGGAGAATATGATGTATTTACATGATTATTACTCAGATGATGTAACAGAGATGAGT
>JBBADY010000018.1:0-14620 GCA_041656215.1 Candidatus Dojkabacteria bacterium
TCTTAAATTAGATAATACTCTCTCTGAAGATGAGTCACTCTTTACACAACCTCAGAAGGTATATATTACTCAAGTGAAAAGTTTAAACAAAGAGCTTAAGAATGATAGTCGTGCATGGATAAGATCTATATATTACTACAGTATTACAAGGTTAAAATTAAATGATATCCCCTATAACTATCTTGTAGATAGTAGTGGTAATGTATTTGAAGGAACAAGAGGTGGGGCAGGTGCGAACCCAGGGCTTGAGGGAGGAGACAATATTGTATTAGTTGGTATATTAGATAGTAGTTCTACATTAACGCCTAGAGCTCAAAGCTCTCTTGTAGAGTTAGTTGAAACTCTTTCATATAAGTATGGGATAAAGGAAGGCTCTTGGGATTTTGTAGATTTACAGATTGCTATGAATGAGGGAGAGAGATCATATCTTACATATACGTCATCTAGTAGCTCTGTATCGCAAACTATAACCCAAACAATGTCTTCTGTACGTTGGTCAGCAGAGGAGCATTTAGAGTACAAGGCAAGTATAGTAGATGTTGAATATCCAAAAGAGATAGAGGTAGGTAAGCAGTTACCAGTGAAGGTTACAATTAAAAATGAGAATGATTTTACTTGGTTTAGTGATACTAAGTATATCTATATCTCTACTGCAGATTCCTCTGAGAGTCCATATGCTATTAACTCTGCATGGGAGAGTTTTAGTAGGCCTACATATATTAAAGAGAAATATGTAAAACCTGGAGATAGTGTAGAGGTACAGTTTAATATGCTTGGTAAGAGTAAACCGGGAGAGTATAAAGAGGAGTTTATTTTTGTTAAGGATACTGCTTCTCAATTTAAAGATTCAAACTTTGAAGTGACTTTTAATATTATTGCTGGAGATAAAAAACTTGTACAGGTAGTATCTCCACAGTATGGATTTGTAAATATTCGTGAATGTCGATGGTATAGCTGTGCAAAGATAGAGATTGCAAATGATGGAGATGTATTCATTATGAACAAGAAAGAGGAGGGATGGTATGAAATCTATTACAATGAAGAGAATCTAGGTTGGGTATCTCAAATCTATATGAAAGAGTTATAGCTTATAGCAATATCTTCTTTGATATCTTTATCTTATAACCCTGTTTTACTTTCTATTATCAATCAATTTAAATATAATCAATCACGTGGCACCTCAAGATATAATTCTCGGAAAATTAAATCCACAGCAAAGAATTGCAGTGGAAACAACAGAGGGACCTTTGCTCGTATTCGCAGGGGCTGGATCAGGTAAAACAAGAGTTATTACCAATAGAATAGCCTACCTAATAACAGAGAAGAGGGTCTCTCCCGAGAGTATATTAGCAGTAACATTCACTAAAAAAGCAGCAGGTGAGATGCAAGAGAGAGTAGTAGAGCTTCTTAAGGAGTTAAATGTTAATGCAAAGAAGCCACCTTTAATAGGAACTTTTCATTCAATAGGGGCTCTCTTTCTTAGAGAGAATTCTAAAGAGGTAGGATTAACTCCAAACTTCTCTATATATGATAGCGCTGATTCTGAGAACTTAGTAAAAGATATACTTGTAGAACAGGGTATTGATATAAAACAGATTAGACCTAAGGCTATCTCTTACTTTATATCCTCTGCAAAGAATGAAATGGTTTCCCCTGAGAACTTTAGAAATCATTACGGTGGCTTTATAGAGGATATTGTTGCAGATATATATCCTTTGTATCAAAAACAGCTATTAGCACAAAATTCTGTTGATTTTGGAGATCTCCTATATCTAGCAGTAAAATTACTTTCAGAGAAGAAAGATGTTCTTTCTAGATATCAAGAGTATTACAGATATATGATGATTGATGAGTATCAAGATACTAACAATGCACAATATATGTTTGCTAAATTACTTTCGGGAAAATATAAAAATATATGTGTAGTAGGTGATGATGATCAGGGTATATATGCATGGAGAGGTGCTGATATTAAAAATATTCAATCTTTTGAAAAAGACTTTGAGAATGTAAAGATTGTTAAGTTAGAGCAAAACTACAGATCTAGTGCAAATGTAATAGATGCTGCTACTGCCGTTATTAAACAGAATTACTCTAGAGTAGAGAAAGCTCTTTGGACTGAGAAAGAATCAGGGGAAAGTATTACTGTATATCAATCATTAGATCAAGATGATGAAGCTCAGTATGTGATGGATGAGATAGCGAGTTTGCAAAGGCAAGGAGAGAGGCTTTCTAATATGGCAGTTCTGTATCGAACCAACTATCAATCACGTGTAATTGAAGAAGCTCTTTTAAAGAGAGGATTACCTTACAAGTTAGTAGGAGGTTTTAGATTCTATGAAAGAAAAGAGGTAAAAGATATTCTCAGCTATATGAGATTTGTACATAACGTTAAAGATGAGTTAAGCCTTTCAAGGGTATTAAATACACCAACTAGAAAAGTAGGACCTAAATCGGTAGCTACATTACATGAGATTGCTAAACTGTGTGGTTGCTCTGTAGGAGAGCTACTAGTAGCTGCATATGCGATTGAGAATGGTACAGAAAGAGGGCTAGGAATATCTCCTCAGGTATATTCTAAAGTAGAAACAAATATCTCTCTAATGAGTAAGTATACAAATTTAGTAAATATCTTTGGAGAGATATATACGGACTCACAGGGGGAAGATGCTCTTACTGTAATAGACATTATCCTAAGGAAAGTTAAATATGTTCAGTGGATGGATGATGGTTCTGAGGCTGCAGAGTACAAGAAAGAGAATATCGAAGAGTTAAAGAATGTTGCTAGTAGCTATGCTCAAAAGCATGGGGATAAATCTTTGGGTGTACTCTTGCAAGAGATTAATCTCTTAGAACAAGAGCAAGAGAAGAATCAAGATGGTAGTGGCAACTATGTTAACCTTATGACTTTACACTCATCTAAAGGTTTAGAATTTGAAAATGTCTTTATCATTGGCATGGAGGAGGGAATACTTCCACACTCTAGATCCTTTACTGATGAAGAGGGTCTAGAAGAAGAAAGAAGGCTTTGCTATGTTGGTATTACACGAGCAAGAGAGAAGCTGTATTTAACATTTGCGGATAAAAGGCAGGGTAGAGAAGGATACAGTACACAGATACCATCTAGATTCTTAGGAGAGATACCTCAAGATATTTGTGAATATTACAGTTGGCAAACTTAGTTAATACCGTATGTTCTAACATATTTAGCATGACATGCAGGCCATTGGCTTCTTCTAGTAGATTCTCCAGCTCTATATTTAAAAATAGTGTTCCTTATCTGTGCATGACCATCAAAGATATTCTCTGAAAACTGTTTACGCCATGTAGTAGGACTCCATTGGAAAAGACCTTTGTAAGCTCCCTTATTTGACTCTGCATTACATCCTGACTCACAGTACATTATAGATTTTAACCATCTTCTCTCTTCCTCGTTATACGGTCCTGAATCTACAACTGAGTACCAGTAATCACAGTTATACCCCTTAGGATCAATTCCTGCTAATGAGTAAAGTGATGTTCCTACCTCTAACACTTTGGTGACAGGCTCTTTAGCTATACTCTCTGAAAGCAATGTACTTTCTACTAATTTACCATCCTCATAGTAGGTAAGCACTCTCTCCTTTTTAATACCTAATACTCCCTCCTGTGTAATATACTCTTCTCCTTTAAGGTACTTGTCTGTTTTAACTATATTTACATCAAACGGTATGTCAGAAACTATCTCCTCTATTACAGATTCTGTTTTAATAACTCGAACTAAACTACCATTAGCTACATACTCAGAGCTTAGAATAATTCTATACTCTCCATCTAGATATATCTTGTATTGGTCTAATATCTTGTAAATATCTGTTTCTACAGTAAAGATCTTGTATACATACTCTCCCTTCTTAATATGAAGTAACTTTGGTCTTCTAGAGCTTCTCTCCAGTTCACTATCTGTTCCATATATCATCCCCTTTATATCAATATCTTGTGAGTCAGTAGAACTGCTTTGTGCTAACACAAGATTGTTATGAGAATTGTATGAAAGAAGAAAAATTAAAAGGAAGCTAACAATTAGAGCAATTGCAAACCCTTTATACTTGAAAGAAGAACGTCGATTTGTACTGTTTGTATACATGTTTTTAATATTTTCCTCTATGTGTCAATTAGAGGTTACAGGAAAGTATAGCATGATTGCTAAAACATGTGTAAAATGGAAATATATAGTTTAATGGAATAGAAATGAAAAATATATCTAAGATACTCTCGTATACAATTCTTCTCATATTAAGTGGCTTTCTGCTATCGGGATGTAAACCATCGGAGGAAACAGTATCGAAATATAATCAGGTAGTATCAGATGCAGATATGTTAATAGAGGGGAAAGAGTACTCTTCTGCGATGGAGAAGCTAAGTGATGCTACAGAGTTAATACCTCAGAGATACGATGCATATGAAAGGATGGTTGATATATTGCTCTTAAAGAATAGATTAGATGATGCTAAGAAATTAGTAGATGAGTCTGCTAATAAATTGGGGGAAGATGATAGAGCAAAGCTATATATTGCTGTAGGCAGAGCATTCTATGACAACAGAGAGTACTCTAAAGCTTTAGCATGCTTTGAATTAGCAAAGGGAACGTTAGAGAGTGGTAATTCAGTTAATTTAGAAATAGCTAAGGTATATCTTCAAAAGGGAAATATTGAAGGAGCTAAATCTATACTTAAGGGTAATTTCGAAGATGAGTTAAACAGTGAAGCTAAGTTACTGTATTCATATGTACTCTCTACTACAAATACACAACAGGCATTAGAGGTAGTTAAGGCAATACAACCATCAGAGCAGTGGAATGACATATATTTAAAGTGGGAAGCAGTATTGAGTAGTTTAAACGAAGATGAACTTTTTAATAGTGCAAAATTAGCACAGGCATATATAGATGGAGGATATCCATATCTTGCGATTTCAGTTCTTGAACCTAAAAAAGGTGAGATGCAGGAGTATATAGATGGAATGTATCTCTTAGGTAAGGCTTACTATGAAAGTGGTAAATATCAAGAGAGTATAGATACATTAGCAGGAGTAACTACTCTGAGTAATCTAAATCAATATCTTTACTGGACCATCGCAAGGTCTTACTATTTGTTAGATGATATTAATAATGCAACATCTTACTATGATAGTGCAGTCTCATATGCAGGAGATAGTGCAGATGTAAAAGTATATCAAGAGTATTTGGATTTATTGATGGATAATAATCAAACTACAAAGGCAGAGGAGATATTAAGAAAGGCAGAGAAGATATTCACTGATCCATGGGTAGATATCTATTACATTAAGCTTTCTTACTTAACAAAGCAGAATGAGAAGAGTGTTTACTACTCAAACAGGATACAGTATGAAGAGTTAGAGGGTAATTATAAAAGAGATTATTTATACTGGAAGACGAAGATATCAATAGAGAATTCGCAAATAGATGAAGCAAAGAGAACATTAGATGTATATTGGAATTTAGATAAGTATGATCCTAGGTATAACCTTTTAATGGGTCAATTACGCTTTCAAGAGGGAATCTTAGACGAAGCTAGAAGCTATTCTAAGAAAGCTATAGAGTATGATACAGAGAGGTTGGTTACAGATGAAGCACAAAAGCTATTGGCTAGGATTGATTAGTCTGTTATAATCCCCATTGCGTATGTAATCCTAATTTCCCATTAGGTGTTAAATTTTATTATTAATTATATGCAAACCTATGATGTAAAAATGCCGTTGGAATCTATCAGAAACATTGGAATTATCGCACATATTGATGCTGGTAAAACTACAACTACTGAAAGACTTTTGTACTTTACTGGTCAGATTCATAAAATTGGAGAAACACATGATGGAGAATCTACTACAGATTTCATGGAGCAGGAAAGAGAAAGAGGTATTACCATTCAATCAGCAGCAGTAACATGTTTCTGGGATAGGGATGGTAAGAGGTATAGGATTAACATTATCGATACACCAGGGCATGTAGACTTTACTGCAGAGGTAGAGAGATCTCTTCGTGTACTTGATGGTGCAGTTGTAATCTTTGATGGAAGAAAGGGTGTAGAGCCACAATCTGAGACAGTATGGAGACAGGCAAATAAATATAAGGTGCCTAGAATCTGCTTTATGAATAAGATTAATCTAATTGGTGGAGACTTTGAGAAGAGTTTCTCTACTGTTAAAACAAGATTAAGTAACAAAGCAGTTGCCATTACTCTTCCAATTGGAAGAGAGAGTGCATTACATGGATATGTAGATCTTTTAGAGATGAAGGCATATACATATGAGGATATTAATTCAGAAAATCTTGTTGAGATAGAAATACCTGCAGAGCTTCAAGCTATGGCAGATAGGTATAGGGCTACTCTTGTAGAAACATTAGTAGAAATGGATGATGCATTAATGGAGAAATATTTCGAAGGAAAGGAGATTACATTAGAGGAATTAAAAATTGCATTAAGAAAAGGGACATTGGAGAGTAAGATATTCCCAGTATTAGGAGGAGATTCTAGATCCCCTATGGCAAAGATATTACTTAACTATATAACTCTTTGTTTACCATCTCCATTAGATGTAGAGCCTGTACAGGGTGATCATCCTAAGACAGGAGCAGAGATAGAGAGAAAGCCAGATGAGAATGAACCATTCTCTGGATTAGTATTTAAGATTATAAATGATCCACATATTGGAAATCTCTCATACTTTAGAATTTATTCTGGAACTATCAAGTCTGGTACATATGTACTTAACTCTACAAAGAATGTAAGAGAGAGAGTAGGTAGATTAGTACTTATGCATGCAGATGATAGGGAGGAGGTTGATATGTTAAGAACCGGAGATATAGGGGCAATTGTTGGTCTAAAGGCATCTACAACTGGAGACACCATATGTGATGAGAACAATCCAATCATTTTAGAACAGATTACATTTGCAGAGCCAGTTGTTTCTCAAGCTATTGAGCCTGCCACAAAGTCAGATGAAGAGAAGATGTCTGAAGCATTAGCAAGGCTTGTTAAAGAGGATCCAACATTTAAGGTAGAAACAAATCATGAGACTGGTCAAACCATTATCTCTGGAATGGGAGAGTTACATCTTGAAATTATGGTAGACAGAATGAAGAGAGAATTTAATGTTGCTGCTAATGTAGGTAAACCACAGGTAGCATACAGGGAGACTGTAAAGGGAGTGTGTGAGAATGCAGAGGGAAGATATATTAAGCAATCGGGTGGTAAGGGTCAGTACGGACACTGTTGGTTAAAGATTGAACCTAATGAGAAAGGTAAAGGTTTTGAATTTATCGACGCTATTAAGGGAGGAGTAATTCCTAGAGAGTATATCCCTGCAGTAGAGAAGGGTGTAGTCGAATCTTTGAAGTCAGGTGTAGTTGCTGGATATCCAGTAGTAGATATTAAAGTTACTCTTTACGATGGTTCATATCATGATGTAGACTCCTCTGAAGCAGCGTTTAAGATAGCTGCCTCTATGGCATTCAAAGAGGGATGTAGAAGAGCAAATCCAATACTCTTAGAGCCAATTATGGATGTTGCAGTAGAAGTACCACAAGAGCATATGGGAGATGTAACAGGCTCTCTAAGTAGTAAGAGAGGTCAGATTCAAGGCTCAGAGGATATTGGTAATGGTATTACAGTTATTAATGCATTAGTACCTCTTTCAGAACTGTTTGGATATACAAGTGAATTACGATCTCTTACAAGTGGTAGAGGAAGCGCGAGTATAGAGCCTTCTCACTATGCAGAGGTACCCAAGAGTGTTGCTGAAGAGATAGCTGGAGTTCAAGCTTAGAATATAATTATGTAGATGTTCGAAATGTTAATTAAATACTTGCAAATCTTACATCTTTTTGATAATATTCAACGCAGGTTTGCTTACTAACAGTAAGTAACCTTTTATTAAGGTATTAACAATATATTTATATAATTTAATTAATATATATTCATGGCAGAATTTAATAGAACTAAGCCACATATGAATATCGGAACTTTAGGTCATATCGATCACGGTAAGACAACTTTAGTTCGTGGTATTCTAAATGCACACAATTCAATATTTGGATCAGATGCAGATAAGGCAAAGATGATTGATAAATTAGATAAAGATCCTGATTCAAGGGCAAAATCTATCACAGTCTCTGTTGCTCACGTAGAGTTTGAAACAGAAACAAGACACTACGCATTAGTAGATTGTCCAGGTCATAAAGATTACATTAAGAATATGATTACTGGTGCAGCACAGATGGATGGTGCAATATTAGTAGTATCTTCTGATGATGGCGCTATGCCTCAGACAAAAGAGCACTTACTTCTTGCAAAGCAAATCGGTGTTCCTAAGATTGTAGTATTCATCAACAAGTTTGGAGAAGCAGATGAAGAGATTTTAGAACTTATCAAAGCAGATGTACAAGATCTTTTAGCAAAGTATGGATTTGATGAGAATGCACCTATCATTGTAGGTAATGCATTAAAGGCAGAGAAAGGTGAAAAAGAGGGATTAGAGTCAGCAAGAGAGCTTATGAAAGCTGTAGATGAATATATTGAGATGCCAGAGAGAGATATTGAGAAGCCATTCTTAATGCCTATCGAAGATGTCTTCTCTATCGAAGGTAGAGGAACAGTAGTAACAGGAAGAGTAGAAAGAGGTGTAATTAAGTTAGCAGAAGAGGTCGATGTATTAGGAATGGGTAGAAAGCCACAGAAGACTGCTGTTACAGGAATTGAGATGTTCAACAAGGCGATGAAGGAGTGTCAAGCAGGTGATAATGTAGGTATTTTACTAAGAGGATTTAAGAGAGAGGATGTGGAGAGAGGTCAAACCCTTTCCAAGCCAGGTAGTGCACAAACTCATACAGAGTTTAAAGCAGAGGTATATATCTTAAGCAAAGAGGAAGGTGGAAGACATACTCCATTTGTAAGTGGATATAAGCCTCAGTTCTACGTTAGGACTGCAGATGTTACAGGTGAAGTAGTATTAGACGAGGGTGTAGAAATGGTAGCACCAGGAGATAGTACTCAATTTAATGTAACCTTAGTATCTCCAGTAGTAATAGAGAAGGGACAAGGATTTGCAATTCGTGAGGGTGGTCAAACAGTAGGTAAGGGTATCGTTACTGAGATTGTTAAGTAAGTAATGAGATGGGAGCGGGATAATACCCGCTCTCATACCTAAAGTTTAATTTAGCTCTTTAAGATAGAATGAGTGATGCAATAGCAAAAATACGAGTAAAGTTAAGAGGATATGATGCAGTAGTCCTAGATAAATCTGCAAAAAGTATCATTGAGTCAGCCATTAGCACAGGTGCTAAAGTTGCGGGCCCTATTCCTTTACCAACTAAGAAAAGAAAAATAGCAGTTACTAGATCAACATTCATCTATAAGAGTTCAATGGAACATTTTGAGATTGGAACTCATAAAAGAGTAATAGATATTATAAGTCCTACACCTAAGACAATAGATGCTTTACAGCATTTACAAATGCCCGCAGGAGTAGAGATTGAGATTCAATAAAGATAATAAATATATTAATGATATGAAGGCTATATTAGGAATAAAAAAAGGAATGACAAGAGTATTCGTCGAGGAGAAAGCAATCCCTGTGACGGTATTAGATGTTACCGGTTGTAAAGTAGCTAAAGTAAATGGCGAGAAGATAGAGTTAGGTTTAGGTCAGAAGAAGAATGCTAATAAAGCTATACAGGGTCAGTATAAAGAGTTAGGTTTTGTTCCAAGATATACGAAAGTATTCGATGGAGTTTTACCTGAAGATTTAAAAATAGGAAGTGATATATTACCTGAGACCTTTGTAAAGGGAGATACAGTTACTTTAAGTGGGGTATCTAAGGGAAAAGGTTTTGCAGGTGTAGTAAAAAGACATAAGTTTAAGGGAGGTCCTAGAACTCACGGTCAATCTGATAGACTTAGAGCTCCAGGTTCAATAGGTGCAGGTGCTACTCCAGGAAGAGTTCTTAAAGGTACAAGAATGGGTGGAAGAATGGGAACAGAGGTTGTCACTATTAAAGGAAAGAAAGTAGTTGATATTAAAGAAAACTATATATTAATAAGTGGTCCTGTACCAGGTTCTAAAGGAGATTTAATTGCAATATTTACTGAATAATTGAAATGGCTACAAAAAAGACAGAAACAATTAAAAAAACAAAGACAGTAGAAGAGGTATCTCTTAATCCTAAGGTATGGGAAGTACCATATAATGAGGATTTAGTAGCTCAAGTTATCTATGTGTATAACAGTAATGAGAGAAAGGGAACATCTTCAGTAAAGGGAAGAGGCGATGTTAGAGGTGGTGGTAGAAAACCTTGGAAGCAGAAAGGTACTGGTAGAGCAAGGGTAGGATCCACAAGATCTCCTCTATGGGTAGGTGGTGGTATTACATTTGGTCCATTTAATAGAAATTGGAAGAGAAGTATTAATAAGAAGATGGTTCAGAAGGCTACATGTATAATGCTCTCTAAAAGATTAGCAGATGAAGTATTAAACTTTGTTGATATAGAGAAAGGGAAAGAGATAAAGGATGTAAGGAGTAATTTTGTAAAAGATATTGATTCTAAAACATTACTAGTATCACAAGATGAGAATGTTTTCTTAGCACTAAGAAATATCTCTAATATTAATGTAGTAGATCCTATGAAATTAAATGCTAAAGATATTGTTGGTTCTAAGAAAGTATATATAGATAAGGAATCTCTTAAGATTTTGGAAGATAGGTTAACAAATGGAAAATAAAAAGATAGATTTACAACCAGTTATATCAGAGAAGAGTTACTCTCTTGCAAATGCAAGTGGTAAGTACACCTTCTTTGTAGAGAGTAATGTTAACAAGATCGAGATTAAACAGGCAGTTGAGGAGAAATATAAGGTAACAGTTAAACTTGTAAATATCATTGTAAGGCCAGGTAAAATGAAAACAGATTGGAAAACAAATAGGAAGAATAGAAGTACTGATAAGAGGAAAGCAGTTGTAACTCTTAAAAAGGGAGATAAAATTGATGAGTTTTTAAATAATTAATAATGGCAGTAAGAATATTTAAAGCAACAACTTCTACACGTAGAGGCACAAGGTTAGAAGATAGATCCGCACTTGAGAAAGATGGCGGACCAAGAAATCTAACTATACCTAAGAAGAAAAGAGCAGGAAGAAACAACCAAGGGAAGATAACCATTAGACATAGAGGTGGTGGATTTAAGAGAAGGACTAGGATTATAGATTTTAAGAGAGAGAAGTTTGATATTGAGGCAAAGGTAATGGGGCTTTACTTTGATCCAAATAGGACTGCGCATTTAGCACTTTTACAGTATGCAGATGGTGATAGAAGGTATATAATTGCACCCAAAGGAGTAAAGACAGGTGATGTACTAATCTCTGGGGAGAAAGTAGATATCCTTCCTGGTAATGCAATGAAGGTAAAAAATATTCCATCAGGTACAGTTGTACACTGTGTAGAAAGTAGAGTTGGAATGGGAGCTACATTTGGTAGATCTGCAGGGCAAGAGATTGTTGTTCAAGGTATTGATCCAAGTGGTAAGTATGTTCAAATTAAGCTTTCATCTGGGGAGATTAGATTAGTACCTGCAGATGCTATGGCCACTATTGGACAGGTAGGTAATGAAGATAAGTTAAATGTTAAGTTAGGGAAAGCAGGTAGAAGAAGAAACTTAGGGTGGAGGCCAGTAGTAAGAGGTATGGCTATGCATGCAGTAGAGCATCCACACGGTGGTGGTGAAGGTAAAGGTGCTATAGGTAAGGCTAAGGATATTTGGGGTAATAGGATAGGTACTAGAACAAGAAAGAATAAGAGAACAGAAAAATATATAATTAAGACGAGAAGGCCTAAAACAAGACCTTTCGCTAAGAAATAATTTATTGATAAATAGGTATGTCAAGATCGCTTAAAAAAGGACCATATATAGATAAGAATGTAGCTAAGAAGGTAAAGCAAGCCTTAGATAGCGGCAATAGAAAACCTATCAAAGTATGGGCAAGAGAATCAACAATTACACCAGAGATGGTGGGTTTAACATTTGGAGTATATAACGGTAAGAAGCATGAAGAGGTATTAATAGAGGAGTCAATGATAGGACATAGATTAGGAGAGTTCTCTCAAACTAGAAAGTTTAAGGGGCATGCTAAGAAGGGTAAGTTAGCAAAAGTATACGGTAGTAGTGGTAGATTTGAAGCATAAAATAATAAACATATTTAATGGAAGTTAAGAGTACAAAAGTAAAAGTTAAGAATGTAGCACATACCCCTCAGAAGTTGAGGCTAGTTGCTGACTTAATCAGAGAGAAAGATGTAGATGATGCATTAGATATACTGCAATTAACAAATAGAAAAGGTACTGTAACATTAAAGAAAGCAATATTAAGTGGAATTGCAAACGCTAGAGATCTGTTCGGTGTAGATAAATCAGAGTTAAAGATTTCTCACCTATCAGTAGATGGAGCCCCTTCTCTTAAAAGAGTAAGGTTTGCATCTAAGGGTAGAGTATCAAGAATAACGAAGAGAAGGTCACATATTAATTTAGAACTAACTGTAAAATAATGGGAAGAAAGATTAATGCCATCGCATTAAGGATGGGTATAAACAAAACATGGGATTCAGTATGGTACGCAAGGAAGGCACTTTACCCAGCTATTTTTGCAGAAGATATGAAGATTAAAAAGCTTGTTCTAAAGAGAATGAATGATGCAGGTATTGATAATTTAGGTATAAAGAGGACATTAAATAAGGTAGAGGTAGAGTTACATGTAGCAAGACCGGGTGTTGCAATTGGTAGAGGTGGAGAGGGGATAGATGTATTACAGAAAGAGCTTTCTAGAATGTGTAAGAAAGAGGTAGAGATTAAGATTAGAGAGGTTAAGAAAGCAGATATATCTGCAAGTATAATAGCGAAATCAATTGCAGAGGGTATCGAAAGAAGACAGCCTTCTAAGCTACTAGTAGCTAGTGCAAGAGATAAAGCTATGATGGCAGGTGCAAAGGGAGTAAGAATATGGGTATCTGGACGTATTAACAATGCAAGTCAAGCTAGAACAGTAAAGGTAAATGCAGGTTCTGTACCAGCTCAAACATTGAAAGCAGATATAGACTATGCAGAGGCAACAGCTCAGACATTTAATGCAGGACTTATGGGTGTTAAGGTATGGGTATATAAAGGGGATAAGACAGGTATAGAAGAAGAATAATATATTGATTTAACTAATTATGTTACAACCAAAGAAAAGAAAATATAGAAAAGACTTTAGAGGAAGAATGGGGGGAATAGCTACCGTTAATAATACGGTATCCTTTGGAGAGCATGGTCTTAAATCAATGGAGAATGGATGGATAAAGTCTAGAGAAATAGAGGCTGCTAGAAGAGCTATAACAGGCTCTATTAAAAGAAAAGGTAAGGTATGGATTAAGATCTTCCCTCATAAACCGTATACACAGAAAGGTACCAACAGTAAAATGATTGGTGGTAAGGGTGATGTAGAGGGATATGTTGCAGTAGTAAGACCAGGCACTATGCTTTTTGAAATTAGTGGTGTTGATAGAGAGGCAGCAATGGAGGCCATGAGACTTGGAGCACAAAAGCTTTCTGTACAGACTAAGTTTGTATCTAAAAAAGAGCTTTAGACTTGAGATAACTGTGTAATATTGGTAGAATACTAGCCGTTTTACATACATAAAATATATATAAACGTGAATGACAACTAATACAGAGAACAAAGGAAAGAAAAGAGAGCTCGCAGGGATTGTTGTAAGCAACAAAATGGAGAGCACAGTAAGAGTACGAGTAGATACTACTCAGGCTCACCCTATATATAAGAAGGTAGTTAACAAAAAGAAAATATTTTTTGCTCATACAGACCAAGAGTTAAATATAGGGGATAAGGTTGTGATAAGAGAGTCTAAACCTTACTCTAAGAATGTAAGATGGGTAGTTATTAATAATAAAGAATAATGGTACAGAAAGAGAGTCTAATAACAATTGCAGATAACAGTGGAGCTAAGATAGGTAAAATTATCGGTATTCCTGGCTACTCTAGAGTTAGATACGCTGGTTTAGGAGATCTTGTAAGGGTCGCTATTCAGAAAGTTTTAGCTAATAGCGGAGTTAAGAAAGGTGAGATATTAACAGCAGTAGTTGTTAGAGTTCATAAAGAGCAAAGAAGAAAGGATGGTTCATATATTAGATTTGACGATAATGCAGCAGTAATAATAGATAGTAAGAGGGCTCCTAAAGGTTCAAGAATATTTGGACCTGTAGCAAGAGAGTTAAAGGAGAAGGGTTTTGATAAAATAGTTTCTCTTGCACCAGAGGTTTTGTAATTTAAAGATAAAGAAAATGAAGATTAAAAAAGGAGATGTAGTAAAAGTTTTATATGGTAAAGATGCTGGTAAGCAGGGTAAGGTTGTTGCGCTAGATATGAAAAAGAGCAAGGTTGTTGTAGAGGGTGTTAATATATTTAAAAAGCATGTTAAGGGAGATGGTAGGACTAAAACATCTGAGATTTTAACAATTGTTAAACCTATGGATGTATCAAAGGTAATGTTGATTTGTCCTAACTGTGGTAAAGCAACT
>JBBADY010000019.1:0-12611 GCA_041656215.1 Candidatus Dojkabacteria bacterium
ATCCATGCGAGGAAAAATGATAATTCAAAATATTAATTAAGTACATAATACGATGTCAAAAAGTCGTACTCAGAAAGAACAGCTGTTAAAAAGATATAAAGATTTAATAGAATCTAAATCTGGATATCTTTTAGTAAACTCTGAAAAGATTGATACTGCAACAGTAACAGGCCTTAAGATTGAACTTAAGGATGTAGATGCAAACTTTACAGTAATAAAAAACAGCATTTTTAAAGTTGCACTACAGGAGACAGATCAACCATTACAGGTACAAGAGTTTGATGGTCCTACAGCAATAATTGCATTTGAACAAGACCCTACAGCACCTGCAAAATTAGTAAAGAAGATGCAGAAAGAAACAGAGCTATTAGAACCTAGAAGTGGTGTATATGAAGGAGAGTTCTTAACAGCACAGAGAGTTATGCAATTAGCAGATATTCCTTCAAAGGAAGTTTTACTATCAAGGCTTGTTGGTTCTATGAATGCACCATTAAGTGGATTTATGAATGCTATTACAGGAAACGTAAGAGGATTTACAGTAGTATTACAAGGTATATCAGAGAACAAATCATAATTAGTTATATTTTATTTTAATTTATTTTATTTACAAACATGGCAGACGAAGCAAAAACAGTTCCAACATTAACAGCTAATGCACAGAAAGTAATTGAAATGGTTGAGAAGATGACCGTTTTAGAACTTGCAGACCTTGTTAAGGTAATGGAAGATAAGTTTGGAGTTAGCGCAGCAGCTCCTGCAGCAGTAGCAGCAGCTCCAGCAGAAGCAGCTCCTGAAGAGGTAGAGAAATCAGCCTTCGATATCGTTCTTAAAGAGGCTGGTGCAAACAAGATTGGTGTAATCAAAGTAGTAAGAGAGATTACAGAGCTTGGACTTAAAGAGGCTAAAGATCTTGTAGAGGCAGCTCCTCAAACAGTAAAAGAAGCTGTTAAGAAGGAAGATGCAGAGGCTATAAAGGTAAAGTTTGAAGAGGCTGGTGCAACTGTAGAGTTAGCATAACCCTTTAGATTGAATCATATTAAAGAGGTCTCATATGAGACCTCTTTTCTTTTTCAATCACCTACCCTACTTTCTTTATGTATTCGACAATATATCCATATACAAAGTATAATGATGTCGAAGATATTCTAATTTTTCATACACACAAATATGTTTGAGACCTCAGGTATAACTCAGTGGCTTTTTGATCACGGAGTATCAACAATGGCACTAGAATTACTCATAGCTATGTGTGTGTTAGCAACACTAGTTAGTGTTGCTAGATATATATTCGGGACAAGAACTTACGGTATATATGCCCCAATACTCCTAGCTATTGCTTACTCATACACTGGATTAAAGTATGGTTTAGCTATTACCTTAGTAGTCATACTTACATCTATTCTTTCTTACAGTATTCTTAAAAGGATTAGAATGCACTACATTACACGTATAGCGACTAATTACACAATACTTGCAATGATATTAGTGCTCTTCTTTGTAGTAATAGATAGGTTTGGATTCAATTTAGAGAATATGTCTAATATCCCACCTCTAGCCTTTATCTCAATAGCTGCTCTCTCTGATTTTTTCATCAAACAGTATATAAAGAAATCATTTAAAGGCTCTATACTACCCCTTCTTAGTACAATCTTTGTCGCTATCGTTGGTTGGTTCGTAATCTCAAGAGATGTAATATCTGAATATATGCTTAATAACCTTTGGATAGTACCCTTACTTACAGTAATAAATCTACTTTTAGGGAAATTCTCTGGTCTTAGAATAAAAGAGTACTTTAGATTTAGAATCTCAAAAGAAAATGCAAGTAACTAATAGCAGTTTTAGTAAAATCCTTGGACTTAATAGAAGGAATCAAGAGTATGTAAGACCGTATAACTCCTCTGCCTCTAAAGCTATCGCAGATAACAAGATACTTACTAAAAGAATTTTAAAAAAGGAGCTAATACAAACTCCTGATGTATACAAGCTAATAAGAAGTAAAAGACAGTTACAGTTTCTTGATTGGAAAAGCTTACCAAATAGCTTTGTAATAAAGCCTAATAAAGGAACAGGTGGTAGTGGGATAATAGTCTTTTACGGTAAGAAGAAAGGTCAAGAGGCTTGGATTAGACCTAATGGTTCCGTTATGACAAAAAGAGATATCATTTTACATATTGAAAATATTCTAGAGGGAAGATTCTCAATGGGTTCAAGAAATGATATAGCGATAATTGAGGAGAGGATAAAAACAGATCCATTACTTAAGCAGTATTCATACAAGGGAGTACCAGATATAAGAATCATATGCTTTAATCAGGTACCTGTAATGGCCATGCTAAGGCTTCCTACTAAAAGATCTAATGGTACTGCAAACCTTCACTCAGGAGCAATATGCACAGGTATAGATTTAGAAACAGGTATTACTACCTACTCCATGCATATGCAAACTTCCATATTTAAAAATGATACATACAAGTTAATAGATTCTACTTTGGATTTACAAGAGAACAAACCTTTAAGTGGTATACAAATACCTTACTGGAATGAAATGCTTAAGATAGCTCTTAAGTGTCAAAATAGTAGTAAGTTAGGATACATAGGTGTAGATATTGCAATAGATAGTGAGAAAGGTCCTGTTGTATTTGAGATAAATGCAAGACCAGGTCTTGGTATTCAGGTAGCTAATCAAACAGGCTTAAGATGGAGATTAGAGAAAGTTAAAGATTTAAAGATAAAGAGTATTGCACACGGTATTAGAGTTGCTAAGAATCTCTTTGGTGGAGAAATAGAGGAAAGTATAGAGGCAATTAGTGGAAGAAAGGTATTAAATATTACAGAGAGAATATCTGTATACCATAAAGGTACAGATATAAGTAAGATAAAAAGATTAAGGACTGTAAAGAAAGAAATTGTTAAAGCTTTTATGGATACAGGTATATTAACCTCAAGAATCTCATCTACTTTAGCTAATAGGATAGGTTTTCTTACTACCAATAAAGAGATACAGAAATTTAATATTCCTAACAGATTTGGTAGCTTTAAAGAGGCTCAAGAGTATTTGGATAAGTTTGAGAAAGAGATATTGCAGATTCCTGATGTAAAAAGATTGGCTAAAATTCTAGAAGATGGCGAGATTAAGATAAGACCGGTTTTTGAGGTTCCAATTAAACTCTCTGATACGGTAAAAGTAACAGAGTTTGTTTCTACAGATGCTCAAGATAGTACATATTCCGTAGTTATCGGTAGAAGTGAACTCTCTGGATACTTAATAGATACAAGTGATACATTTTAATATTTTTCTTTAAGAAATATGGCAAAAACATATGAAGAGTATTTAGCACAGGCAGGTAATGTCCATCTAGCCTACTACGTTGAAGCAGCTGACATACTAAATATTAAATATGAAATAGTTAAGAGATCTTTAATGGCAAGATTTGAATATAACGGTAAGCATTGGTTTATAATTAACACAGCTACTCCACTTACAAATACCACAAGTACTACAATCGCCAAAAGAAAGAATTTAACTAATGAAGTACTTGCGAAAGCAGGTATAGCTGTACCTATACAGATACAACTTAAAGATAGGAAAGATGCTGTAAGGTTCTTTGAAGAGTACAGAGATATTGTAATAAAACCTGCACAACAGCTTGGGGGTATAGGTATAACATTACTACCTAAGAATAAAAGACAGGTAGAGAGAGCATTTAAATATGCCTACTCTAAATCTAAAACCTCTGATAGAGCAAAAGTGCTTGGAGAAGAATTCTTACAGGGTGAAAATTATAGACTTCTTGTTGTAGGAGACTCTGTTGTAGGGGTTGTTAGAAGAAAGGCTGCCTTTGTTATAGGTAACGGGAAGGACACTCTAAAGAAATTAATTGAAGATAAAAATATTGAAAGAAAGAAAGAGTTACTTAAACCTATATTAATAGATAACGAAGTTAAATTAAGATTAGAGAATTTAAAAATAAATCTAAAATACATACCTAAACAGGATGAAGAGGTTATACTAAGATATAACTGTAATCTAACAACAGGAGGTAGTACACAGGAGTGTTCTAAAGAAACACATCAGTACTATAAGGATTTAGCTATTAATGCTGTAAAAGCAATAGGTACACAGTTTGGAGGAGTAGATATTATAACCCCAGATATTACTAAACCTGCTAAGTGTGGTGTGAATGAGATTAACTATAATCCTGGACTTAGGCTTCACTATAAGGTAGATAAAGGAGAAGCAGTTAAGGTAGCAATACCAATAATGGAATATATAGTAAAACATATTTAAACTGATCTATACATATCATGGCTAAAACTGTACAAGGACTTAATCTAGATTCACCCTTCACTACTGTTAAAATTAAACTAGAAGGTAAGGATATAGGGCAAGTAACAAATCTTTTGGATAAGATTGCTTCTTTCCACCCTATCTTTATCAAAGAGTACAGTATCTCTCCTGAGGAAATATATATTAGATCTAAATTACCTGCAATATGGAGAGAATCAGAAGTATACATTCAGAATCTCTCAAGTGGAAAGATTAAATATGATACAGCTCTAGAATTAATTTTAGAGAAAGTAATAACTAAGAGAGTCAAATCTATGTCCACTATCCCCATATTACATGCAGCACATGATAAGAATATAGAGACTTCACTAGCAGTACTTGATAAATCAGTAGTAGAGGGATATCAATTAGGATATAGCAATATGTTTAATAGATACTATGTTTTAGGATGTGGTAAGGGTTCACAAATAACTGGCTCTATCGCTTCTTCTAAAGATGCTGCAATAGCACAGAAGATTCAGAGAGATAAGTGGTCTACAAATACAGTAATAGAGAGATTAGGACTTCCCTTACCTAAATGGCAAATATTAGACAGTATTGATGATATAGAGAAGATATGGGACGAATATGAAAAGCCTGTAGTTATTAAGCCCACTGGTTTAACAGGTGGTAAGGGTGTGACAGTTAATCTTGATACAGTAGAACAAGCTAAGAGTGCATTTAAGAGAGCAAAAGAACAGGCAGGAATACAGATAAGATCTCCATGGCAAACTAAGATAATGATACAGGAACAGGTGCAAGGCGAAGACTATCGGCTTCTAGTTATCAATGGTAAACTAGAGATTGTAACTAAGAGAATCCCAGCATTTGTAATTGGAGATAACAAACATACAATAGAGCAACTCATAGAGGAAATGAATAAAGATCCTAGAAGAGATGTCTCTAATCCAACTCATACATTAAAACCAATAATCATAGATCAACCATTAAAAGATCTGCTTAAGAAAAACTCCCTTACACTAGACTCTATACCTGAAAAGGATAGTAAGATATATGTTCGCAATATTGCAAGTATGAGTCAGGGAGGAATTACGCAAGATTTTACAGATAATGTTAGTAAGGAGATAAAGCTACTTGTAGAGAGCATAGCTCAATCCATTCATGCCTTTACTCTTGGTGTTGATGTAATGTGCTTAGATCTCTCTAAACCTCTTACAAAGGATAACGGAGCCATATTAGAGGTAAATACAATGCCAGAGGCATACCTTAATCTGTATCCTGTGCTAGGTGAGCAGAGAGGGTACGTAGCAACTACCTTTGTTGAGGAATTACTTAAAGAAAATAGTTGTAAAAAATATGTTGTTGTAGGACAAAGTACAAATGATCTCGCAACTATATTAAGAAGAAGAAGGAAAATATCTAAGGAGGAAAATGTAGGAGAGTTAATAGAGGATAGATACTACATTAATGGTATACAAATTAATGAAGATTTAGAAAGATGGAATGCAACTGAAGCTATTAAATGTAACGCACTATTAGACGTCATAATACTTCACCATAGGGATTGGAATGCAGTAAAAGAGAGTGGTTTAGGTTTTGATCATATTAATACTTTGTATATAACAAAAGATATGAAAGATGAGAAAGAGTATATAAAGATTGTAAAGAAATATAGAAGGATGAAGCTAATAGATAATATTAAATATATATAAATATGAGATACCTAATAATAGATAAGAAACAGAGAGTAGAAACAGGACATGATGACAGAGTAACTACTGCCAACCTAAGACTGATGGAAGAATTGGATAAGAAAAGTATACCCCACTCCTTAGCATACAACGATGAGTTAGAGTTTGAGTTCATAGATGGTGAAACAGTGATAAAAGCTAAAGGTGAAGACATACGGAAATACACTCATATACTGCTTAGAGGGCATGCTTTACATAGAGAAATAGAGTATCAATTTAAAAGATATATCGTTGAGTATATTGATGCATATAACGAAAAGAATCCTAACAGTAAGATATTGGTACAGAATAGTGAAGCTATTAAAAGGTTTCCTTACTATAATAAAATAGCCTTAGCTCTTTTCTGCTCTTTAAATGATATCCCCTACTTTAATACCTACTACAGAACAGATGGTAACTATCTAGCACACAGAAATATATTAGAAGTATACCCTCTCATTATGAAAGAGTATGCAGGTGCTAACAGAGTTGAAGTTATTAATAACGAGGAGAAGATAAAGAAGAATGTATTCAAGATTACTAATCAGGATGATTACAGACAGGAGAATTTAAAGGGATTAGATTACTCTAGGTTCTTTATACAGGAATTTTCAGATAGTGGTAAAGATATAAGAATGTTTGTAAAACAGGGTAAAGTAGTAGCAGGATGGAAGAGAGAAGCTAAGGAAGGTTTCATGACAGTGTGGGGTGGTAAATATACCATGTATAACAACCCAGAGAAGAAGATTAGGGAGTTTTGTGAGAACGTTGCACAAAAGCTAGATGCTGACTTTATTGCAGTAGATATTATGTACATGAAAAATACTCCATTACTACAGGAAATAAGTTTACATCCTGGATTTAAAGCGTATGAGAGTAAAATAGATGGAGAACCTGTTAATATAGCAGAGGCAATAGTAACAGCCTTTAGAGAGTAACTAAATACCTACTTTTTTAAAAATATCCCTCCATAAATCTTTACTAGGCACTATCTTGGCCTTAGGAATTAATCCTGTATCAACCCACTCACACTGCTCAAACCCTATCTTTCCTGCATACAGTTTCTCATATAGAGTAGGATCTTTCTTTAACCTATACGCTACCTTCCTAAAACCTCTGAAATAGACAATATCCTTTGCATATATACCCGGATAACTTGTATCCTCTAGTCCTCTTTTTACTCTATACACGATATCGAATGCAGACCTTTTAGGTAATACAGCTAACATAGAGTTATATAACTCTCTAAAAGAGAGATGCTCACCAAGATATATTGCCCATACAAAAGCAGCCTTACCCTTTAACCATCTTAAAGTTAGTAAATCCATATTAGATTCATTCCATGTTGCTAAGCCTTCTTCTACATCTAAGTAGCTAGGCAGATTTGCATTAGAGAGAGCACTAAAGCCACTGTTAGCACCATTTACAGACCTTAATACATGTGTACCTACCTCATGTACAAGAGTCTTTCTAAGCTTAAATTTAGATCTCTCAATGTTAGGATCTAGCAAAACCTCTTTCTTCTTTATACCAACCTTAGCACCATTCTTTGCAATATTAATAGATTTAGCAACAGACCAATCATTTAAGCCTAACTCATTAAATACAGATTCAAATACAGATACTATCTCCTCATACCCAAGCATATCTTCCTTAGATATTTTTTTCATACTTACAATATTGTATGCATCTACTTTTCCTCTTAGTACTCTCGCACTGTTGCGAAAAAGCATAGAGGATGGTTTTCCATATTTTTTGTATGAAATCTCTGTTACTAAATCATTATTACCAACAGCATGCATTAGATTGCTAGAATCTTTCTTTGATTCAATTAGCTTTATGTAGAAATCTGATATTCTAGGATCTACATCTGAGATTTCTCTTAAAGAGGAAAGCTTTTTAAGAATCTCTGCATTACTATTCTTTACAACCCTATATGTAAATTGAGGTTCATATGTATCAGAAGCAAAGAATTTCTTCTTCTCTATCTCTAAATTAGTAGGTGTAAAAACCAATCCTATTGGAATTCTCAGTGAAGAAAGATACTTAGTTACCTCCTCTAACTTCATTGCAGATTGTCCAGATCTAGAGAAAAGATTTAACATATGTATATACTATTATATTAATTATACCCCTTGTTAAAAGAGAACACTCTCTCGCCTGTAGCCATTAGCTCCAATGCTATACCAGTACCCTTTACAACACAATACATAGGTTCATCTGCAACATGAGCAGGTACTCCTATTGCCTTTGTAAACAGTTTATCTAAATTCCTTAATTTAGATGTACCACCACTCATAACCATACCTCTATCCATTATATCTGCAGAAAGCTCAGGAGGAGTCTTTTCTAATACCCCTTTTATACTATTTATTATACTCAATAGAGGTCTTTTTACAGCATATGCAATATCATTTGAATCTACATTAATAGCTTTTGGTAATCCAGCACCTACATCTCTACCTCTTACCTCCATACTTTTAGGATTTCTAACCTCTATTGCAGAGCCTATCCTTATCTTAATATTCTCTGCTGTTTGCTCCCCTATTAATATACCTTTCTTCTTACGCATATAGTTGATTATTGCCTCGTTAATAGCGTCACCTGCTATTCGTAAGGAATCATACTCTACAATACCATCTAAAGAGAGAACCGCTATCTCAGCAGTCCCACCACCTAAATTAACAATCATATTACCAGATGATGTCTCTATGGGTAATCCTGCTCCTAATGCAGCAAGCAGTGGTTCAGGTAGCATTGTAACTTGCCTTGCTCCTGCATTTGTAGCTGCTTTAATAACGGCTCTTTGTTCTACAGTTGTAATACCTGCAGGTACACTTATCACTATCTCTGGTTTTAAGAATTTAGACTTTCCTAAAGCTTTATTAAGGAAGTACTTAAGTAAAGCCTCTGTAACTCTAGAGTCCGCAATTACACCATTTCTCATAGGTCTTCTAGCTATGATATTCTCAGGGGTTTTCCCTATCATATGTTTAGCCTCTGATCCTACAGCTATAACCTTGTAGTTATTCATATCTATAGCTACTACAGTTGGCTCTACAAAGGCAATACCTTCCCCTTGGACAAATATTATAGAGTTTGCAGTACCTAAATCGATACCTAATTTCTTTCCTAGCATGAATCGATTATATCATTAAGCTACTATTTTTAGTAAAAAGTATTATCCTCTTGTGATATACTAATGCAATATGAAAAAACAGAAAGCAAACAAAAGAGCTATTACCTTAATATCCTTACTAGCATCACTTTTTATCTTCTTTGGTGCTATTGCTGTATACCTATATGCAAATGGATGGAGAGTAGATCCATTCAATCAACAATTTATTAAAACTGGTGTATTAACAGTAGAATCTGACCCTTTCCTTGCAGACCTATACATAGATGGAAAGAGTAAGGGTAAGACACCGAAAAGTACAAGTCTAAATGTTGGAGAGTATGATATCTCTGTCACAAAGAGTGGGTATAGGGAGTGGAGAAAGAGAGTTGAAATAAAAGAGGAGAAATCTACTCCTGTATTCCCATGGTTGGTTAAGGAGAATATAGTTAAGAACAGTGTGTTTGAAATAGAGGGCAAAGATTATATCAACAGTTGGTTTAATGAGAATAGAGATCGTCTTCTAATACTAACTAAAACATATGATGAACCCACCCTACTCTTTAACTATGAGCTACTACTCTACAATGTTAATACTACTTTCTGGGATTTAAGTTCAAACCCTAAGGTAATTCTTTCTTTTCAAAACAGTACAGAGCCTAATATAGATATTTTACAATCACCAAACGGCTTACTTGGAGTGCTTACTTACACTCTAGATGGAGTAACAACTACATACCTTCTAGATATATCTAAGACTTCTACATTAGAACAGCTAACGGTTTTAAATATAGAGCAGTTCAGTACATATGAGATGACATGGACAAGAGATAGTAGATATCTAATGTTTGAATCAGACTCAGACTTAATATCATTTAATATAGATAGGCAGAGTAGATATTTATTAATAAAGAAAGAGATAGATACTGAATATCTATGGAGTACTGATGAACAGGGCTACTTCTATACTGTAGAGAGTGCAAAGGACAATGAGAATGAGCGAGTGTATGCATACATACTTACCCAAGAAGAGATGGATGGTTCTAATCCGAAGGTATTAGTTAGTGATCTGTTCTTTCAAAAGAACAGAGATTTTCTAACTAGATATCAAGATGAAGATCTTCTTGGTAAATACTCAGCATTCACTAACTCTACTGCTAGTACAAAGAGTGTAGGTAAGATTGTAGATATTAGAGTTAATCAGAATGCACAAGGTATATATATACAAACAGATAGTTCGTCATACTGGTATAACATTAGGACAAAAAGGTATCATCTAATCTCTCCATATAAATCAGAGCTAGTACAGTTCTCTCCTGATAATAGGAAACTAATATACAAGGATGAAAAAGAGTTCGGAGTATTTACTTTCCTTAAAGAGGAGGGTAATTCACATGTTCAAATTGGTTCTAAAATGATTAAAGATATCTCTACTGAGAATACTCAAATACTTGGATGGCTTCCTAACTCTTTGTACATTGAGTATATACAGGATAACAGTGTATATATTGCAGATAAAGAAGGGGAGAACAAAGCTCTTCTACTTCAGGGTGTAGATATATATAAACATATAGGGATTACATACTCTAAAGAGAATCTCTTTACACTTACTGTAACAGAGGCTACTGAGGGAATTCCAAGCTCTATCTCTATAGATAGATACAGTATACATTAATCTACTTCATCTTCACCTTATCTGTAGCATAGAAGTTCTTCTTGAATCCCTTACCTAGCATCATCTCTGTATCTGCTTGTAGATATGGAATGAATCCAAACGAAAGCATCTGTACAGCTATAAGGGCAACCTCTCCGAAATCTATTAAATGTCTCCACCACTTCCACCCTTTAGGTATAGGTGTTATCTTTCTCCTGTAATATACAATAAAGACATTACAGAAAAGCAAGATTGTTAATAGGAAACTCATTGCATTAGGTAGGTTGTAAGATGCAGAGCTAAATAAATAATCATTACTAAATAAGCCTAATAGAGCTAACCCAAAGGTCATAAGGTAAACTACAGTAATAAAGAAGATATACTGACGATACATAGCAATTATAATATATATCTTTTTTAAGAAAGGTATACTCTTATCATATATCAACGCTGCAAGAGTTGTAGGAAATACTATTACACCCCATCCCCACCTATGTTGCTGTTTATAAAAAGATTTATACGATTTAACCATACTCTCATTCTCTACTGCATCACTATGGGTTGGGACATATACCTCTTCTCCAACAAAGTCCCCCTCAAAGCGAACTAATGCATTCCAAAAGAATGTAGAATCATCAATACCCAGTTGAGGATCCCAGAAATGAACACTCTTAAGAGTCTTTAGATTAACAATATATGAGGAGAATGTTTCCTTAGCACTAAAGAGAGATTTAAGTAGTGGTGTATGTTCATACTTATCTGTAGTCCAGTTATGTAATGTAACTAATGTTAACATTGAAGATTGGACTCTAATTAATGTTGGTACTCTCCATATATTATTATTCAGTGTATATATAGCGCTTGTATAGTATCTCTTCTCTGGATTCTCCACTGTTAAATATTTATATGTAACTGCAGAGAGATATTTAGGATCAGGTCGAAGATCACAATCGCAAGTAATAAGTAAATACTTAGAAAGATCTTTACCCTCGGACTCTAATTTCTTAACGAAGTTTCTTGCAGCCCAATTAATATTAGCTCCCTTAACACCTGAAGCCTCTCCCTCAATACCCTTTGGATGAACATAGTACTGCATACTTGCAAATTTATCCCCATACTTCTTCTTCAATATTTCATAATTAGGAATCTGTACATCCTTTGCAACACTCTCTTCCATAGCGACTACAACATGTATCTTTTCAGCCCCTACATCACTCTTACTCCATGCTTCAAAAGATGGTTCTAAAACATCCAACCCCTCTTTATATACAGGGCAGAGATATATATAGCTAAGTTCATCAAACTCTTTACTACCCTCGGCCTTTATCTTAGCCATAAAGTCTGTATTCAAATCTCTATTCATTCTCCTAATACCAATAGCTATACCTACTACAAACTTAATACCTCTAAATACCCAATATATGATTAAAAATGAAATATAGAAGATAAAGATCTCCTCTAAACCAATCAATGCGAAGATAATTGGAGATAGGACAAAGAACCATACTAAAGCACCCGGTACAACCTCTAGAACTCTTTTTAGCCACTTAGGTGCCTGTGCTGGATATCCATCCTGCCTATCTGGAGCCTTTAAATCTTCTACTTTTGGATTCTTTACCATATCGAGATTATACATCAACTTAAGTATGAATATCTCAAGATACGCACCCGACCGGAATCGAACCAGTAACCTACACGTTAGGAGTGTGTTGCTCTATCCAATTGAGCTACGGGTGCAAATGCCCACAATTATATCATTCTAAGAGGACTCTTTGAAGTAAGTAATAAACAAGAGCTTTTAACTCACTCCTTATATTTCAATAT
>JBBADY010000020.1:0-12577 GCA_041656215.1 Candidatus Dojkabacteria bacterium
TATATATCAGGATATTTATATCCATTATCTATTCTATACAGCAGAGCATTTAAAAAACTAGCTATTGCTAAACCTAGAAAGAATATTACTATTGTAAGATATATATGCATACCCCATTATATATACATCTATATAAAAGGGAAACCCCCTCAAGGGAGGGGGTTAAAGACAAATTTATTCTCTTTCTATCTATTAAGCTCCTTGAGCCTTAAATTTTCCATCATCTGCAATCCAATTCTCTTGAATTGTCCAGCTACCTTGTCCACCTGGCGTTGTATGTGCATCTTCTTTACTATTTGGAACATCTTTAGAATCTATAGAACCAGGACCTGATACTGCTGAACCGAATGCATTCCCAGTACAGTAAAATCCTCGGTAAGTAGCATCATTTATTCCTCCTTTAGAAACACATATCATAACCTCTTGCTGTACTAATGGTTCTACATAGTAATAAAATGTTGCATCTGTACCTCCAGTAAACTCACCAGAAGACATATAAGGGTTTAATTTCCCACCATCTTCAATTGCAGTTTGAAAGTATGGTGCTGCTGAGGCTAAATCAGCTGCAAGAGGAAAGCTTCTATTATCAGTATAGTATGCTTGCATTGCTGTATATATCTGATCTGCTGCATTTTGATGTGCTACATCATTAGCTCTATTAATTGCAAATCTACCTGCAGTAATACCAACAGCCATAAGGATTATAAGAATACCCATGACTATAAGCATTTCTACTAGTGTGAATGCTGAATATTTTCTATTCATTGTGTTTTTAAATATAAATAATTTATATAGAATTTTTATTAATTCCTACTAAAAATTACACAATCAAAGATGTAATGTCAACAACCATAGTCATAACATCTGATAATTGGAACATAGGCATATATACAGCAAGAGCAATAAATGCAATCACCAAGCCCATTACAATAAGGAAGAGAGGTTCTAGAACAGTAGACATATTTGAAGTAGCAACATCCACTTCATCTTTGTAATACTCTGCAACTTTGTTTAAAACAGAATCTAACTCTCCAGTCTCTTCTCCTACAGCAATCATACTGCTTACAATTAGGGGGAAGTACTCACTCCTTGCGATGGGGATTGCAAGAGAGCCACCCTTCTCGACATCATCTCTTGAAGCCATTACTACATCTCTAAACATCTGATTACTTAATGATTGTGCAGTTAGCTCTAATGCTCTGATAATGGATAGACCACTTCCTAGAAGTAGGGCTAGTAATCTAGTAAATTGTGCCAATTGCATCTTAGAAACTATTACTCCAATGATAGGGAGCTTAAGCATAATCTTATCCTTATTCCTCTTCCCACCTGGAGTATCTAAGTACACCTTTCCACCAAAACCTACAACAGAGAATACTACAACAATTACCCACCAGTACTTAAGTGTAAAGTTACTCATATCTATGAGTACAGTAGTAACCCATGGAAGCTCTGCTCCAAAGTCTGCATATATCTCAGCCATTGATGGTACAAGAATGAACATTAACATAGCGATGACTGCTACAATGACCACAAGAATGATAATAGGGTAGATAAGTGCACCTCTAAGTTTATCTCCTAACTTTTTACTCTCTTCTAACTCTAATGCTAATTTAGATAGAATTGCATCTAAATTACCACTAGACTCTCCAGCCTCTATAAGGTTAAGAGTAACATCATCAAATACCTCTCCTGCTTGTCTAAAAGAATCAGAAAGAGACACTCCCGATTCAACAGAGGATTTTACTTGAGATATTATTTTCCTAAATGCTCCATTCTCTATCTGCTGTTCCATAATCTCTAGCGCTCTTGTAAGAGGTAAACCTGCTCCTACCATAGTTGCCATCTGTCTCATAAACACGACCTTATCTTTCATAGGTATACCACCTATATTTATCTCTGCTAACTCTTCAAAATCTATTGCAAACTCATCCTTAATACTTACAATTATCAATCCTTTATCATGAAGTATCTCACCTACAGCATCCCTATCTCTAGCCTGTATCTTTCCCTTTATCTCTTTACCTTGGCTATCTCTAGCTGAGTATCTAAATTTTTTCATTTACTAACTCTTTAATAATCTTAAAACTTCTTCTGGATATATTGAGTACTCCTGTGCTCTCTCTATTGAGATTACTCCCTCTCTAACAAGATTCACAAGAGATCTTTCTAAAGATACCATTCCAATATCAGAGCTTGTTCTTATTACATTATCTATCTGATGTGTTTTACCCTCCCTAATGAGGTTCCTTACTGCAGGATTTGCAATCAGTATTTCAGATACTGCTCTTCTTCCCCCTTTATCAAGAGGTACTAATCTTTGTGACACAATTGCTTCTAATATATTAGAAAGCTGAGATCTAATTTGTGGCTGTTGATTCTCAGGGAATACATCTATTATTCTATCTATTGTTTGTGCAGAGTTATTGGTATGTAGTGTTGCAAATACAAGATGACCTGTTTCTGCCAAAGTTATAGCCGCAGCTATTGTTTCGTAGTCTCTCATCTCTCCAACTAGAATTACATCAGGATCCTGTCTTAGAGCACTTCTAAGGGCAATACTCCATGAGTGAGTATCATCATTCATTTCTCTTTGATCGATTAAAGCTTTCTTACCTTCAAATACATACTCTATTGGATCTTCAATGGTTACAATATGAACACTTCTAGTCCTATTAATATCCTCTAATATTGCAGCAAGAGTAGTACTCTTCCCGTGACCTGTAGGTCCTGTAACTAAGATTAAACCCTGCTTTAACTGTCCGAATCTATGATATATCTGAGGTATTAGTAACTCCTCAATTGTTTTAACTCTAGATGGAATTAATCTAAATGCTCCTGCAAGGTTCTTCATTGTAAAGTATGCATTTACCCTAAATCTTGCTGATTGATTACCTTGATAGAAGTAAGCTAAATCTATCTCTCTGTTTACTTCCAGTAATTCTTTTTTCTCATCCGTAAGAATCGGAAGAATTAACTCCTCTGCATCCTGCGGAGTAACAATACTCTCATTAACATTCTCTAATGTTCCGTCTACTCTGATGATAGGGGGGTAACCAACACTGATGTGTAAGTCTGAGGCTCCTTTTTCAATAGCGTATTTTAATAGTTCATCTATTCCTCCCAAATGCTTTGGTGTTTCATCAAGAACTTGCTCTTTAGCAGGTTGCTGTTTTGCTAGAACATCCTTTCTAACAGTATTAAAGTTTTCTTTAGGGGTAGTGAATGGTTTAGAGAGATTCTTTTCTTTAGGTGTTCTTTGCAAAGCTCTAGGAACTTTCTCTCCTGGCATGATGTCTGTAAGAGAGCTTTTTACAACCCCTATACTATCCTCTGTCATTATATTCGTAGGAGCAGGTGCTGGTTGACTTGGAAGATCAAATTTAGGTTGATTATCAACAGTAGGAGTAGGGGATTGAGGAGCTGTCTCCTCTTGCTTTATCTCCGGTACTACAGGTGTTACTTGTGGTTGTACAGGTTGTGTATCAACAACAGGTGCAGAAGGTTCAGGAATTATCTCCTCTGGCTTTACTTGAGGTACCTCTGGCGTTACCTGTGGCTGTACAGGCTGTGTATCAACAACAGGTGCAGGAGGTTCTGGAATTATTTCTTCTGGTTTTATCTGTGTTAATTCTGGTACGGAGTCTACAGGTTGCTCTTTTGGTAAACTGTGCTCAGGTTGTGTGTCAGCTTTCTGTATTTCCTTTAACTGATTTGCAAGGTCACTTAACATCTGAGTATCATCAGAAGTTGGATTTACAGGAGTAGGGTTAGAAGATGGCTGTTGTGCAGTACCACTTTGTGATAGATCAGGATATGATAATCCATTATTTTGGGCAGTATTATTATCCATGTTATTCATTATATCCTAAAATTATTCTTTAGACACTCTTAACACTTCTTCAATGCTAGTTATACCCTCTAGCACTTTTAGATACCCATCTTGAGTCATTGTAATCATTCCATTCTTCTTTGCCTCTGTCTCTATATCCTGAGCAGTTACATTTTCCATTACCATTCTACTTATTTTTTCATTCACATCCAATACTTCAAATATACCGATACGACCTGAGTAACCAGAACCACCACATCTATCACAACCCGCACCTTTATACAGGTGAATTATTGGTTTACCATCAGGACCAATCTGAGGTAATTCTAATACAGCAGAGCCTTCTTCACCTCTCTGTTTCTTAGTAGCAACCATTCTATTCAAATATTGAACTAGATCAAAATCCTTTATACCTGAAAGAACTGAAACAAGATTATCAACTACTTCAGGAAGAGCCACATATGATTGTATACAGTTAGAACAAATTCTTCTTGGTAAACGCTGTGCTGCTATTACCCTTATAGTGGAAGCAAGTAGGTAAGACTCTATACCCATATCTAAAAGCCTAGGGATTGCAGCGGGAGCACTGTTGGTGTGAAGAGTTGAGAGTACTAAATGACCAGTAAGAGATGCCTGTACAGCAAGCTGTGCAGTTTCCTCATCTCTGATCTCTCCAACCATTACGACATCAGGGTCTTGCCTAAGTACAGATCTTAAACCGGTAGCAAAGGTTAACCCTACATCAGGATTAATCTGAACTTGGGTAACTCCTGGTACACGAATTTCTACAGGATTCTCTAAAGATATGATATTAACTTTAGGATCATTGACTTTAATGAGAGAACAAGCAAGAGTTCGAGTTTTACCACTTCCCGTAGGTCCAGTAACAAGTATAATCCCATTAGTTACACTAAGAGCATCTACAAATATTTTATATGCATTCCCCCTTAGCCCAGTAGACTCTAATGTAATACCCGTAGTATCCGATTCTAGTAAACGCATAACAACCTTTTCACCAAAGATAGTGGGCATTACAGATACACGAATATCTACCTTGTTAGTATTCATTCTTACTTGGAATCTACCGTCTTGAGGTACTCTCTTCTCGTCGATTTTTAGATTAGACATAATCTTTACACGAGAGACTACAGCAGGTGCTAAAACTTTCGGAAGTACAAGACGCTCTGTCATAATACCGTTTATTCTAAACCTTACCCTTAGTCTATTCTCCATAGGCTCTATATGCACATCAGAGCTTTTTGATGTAACAGCATACTGCATGATAGAGTTCACTATTCTTGCAACAGGAGCATTCTTTAAATCCCCGCTATTAATGAAATCAGGATCTTCTGCAGTAATGTCTTGTACAGGGACATCTACATCCTCTAGAGCTTCTGTAACCTCTGTACTCATAACGTCACCAATACGCCTATCAAGGATATAGTTGATGCCTTCTTCAGTAGTAATATATACCTGTAATTTTGTATTAGGTGGATATCTTCTTTGTAGTGCTTGTGTTGCTTGAACATCAAAAGGATCAAGCATAGCGAGATTAACATAGTTGGTACCTCTTTCAAAAGGTACAGTTCTATACTTCTTTAGGTTATCAATAGGGACTTCAGCAATGACACTCTCTGGTACAGATATCTTTGTTAAATCTACAAAAGGAATACGAAATATTTCTGATTTTGCCTTAGCAATTGTAACAGCATCGGCAAGCCCCATCTCCGTTATTACAGCTTCTTCACTCTTAGGACTTCTAGTCCTTTCAATTTGCACCTTTGTTGCATCAGCTTCACTGATTACACCTTTCTGTTGTAAGTAGTGTAGTAAGGTCTCTTGAGCCACATGGGCAGTTACTCAATTTATATTTCTATACAGTGTATAAAAATCAAGTCTAAAATACAAGTAATTCTACCTATCTCTGTAGTATCTTACACTCCTGTATAGATCTAATAGCTGTACCAATATATATTTTCTTTTCTTTAATGGATAATCTGCTGTACGTTGATATCTTACTAAGTATCCACCAAAACCTCTTTTGAAATTTGAGTACCCAAATCTCTTACTCTTAGGTGAGTACTTCTCATCTGGTAGTACATCCCAAGAGTTAAAATATTTAAAACCCTCTCTTTGGCCCTGAAGCATACACTCCCATCTAAGATACATAGCTCCACGTATCTTGCGATGCATTCCAGTTTGACAGCTGTAAAGACATGCTACTTCATCACCAAAGAAAGAAAGTATTAACATAGCGACAGGCTCTTTTTGATATGACACTATTGCTAACCTTACCTCATTCTCTTCTCCTAAATATTTTAACTGTTTTAGGTAGTAATCTGCCCTTCTAATAACGAATTCTTTACTCTCTGAGCTTTTACTAAGATAGTGAGTAAACAGCTTCCAATCTGGTAACTCTTTTGAGAACTTTACCTCTAACCCTAACTTTCTAGCCTTCCTAATATATGTAGGATAGTTTTTATGCATACCGTGACTTTGACACCATTCCATAAATTCCTTCTCTGTACTTCCTACCAGATCCATCATCCAAGGAGTCTCTGGTTGAACGTAGTTAATACATTTTTTAAAGCCAATATTAAAAGGTACAAGAGACACTCTGTTTTGTGCCTCTATCGCAGGATCTATTTTTACAAATACATACTCTCTTGTAGAGAAAAAATGTATCAACGCCTCTAGTACTTCCTTAAAGAGAGTAGGGTTTAAATCTTTAAGAATAGGGCCTCTTGAACAGTAAATATATTTACCAAAAGTTTGATTCATTTCAAAACATGTAGCTACTGCTACTAACTCATTCTCTTTCCAAAAACCTAATCTAAAAGTCCTCCTTCCCAACCCTATCTCTTGAAACAAACTCCAATTCCAAGATTGCATAAAGTTACAATTAGGACTTGCTTTTACAAACTCGTCCCACATAGTGCTTTCTGTAATTTCCTTTATCTGTATTGGCATGCTGTTTTTTAATTAAATTACATCTGTATATGTTACAATCTACCACAATGACATATCTAATTGTAGGTAATGATAGAAAAAATATATACGATATTCTTAATCCATTACTCTCTAAACTTTGGAATAGAGAGATAAAAGATTTAGAAATTTTTGATAGCAGTAATCCAGATGTACATATAGTGGATGGAAGAGAGGTTAACAGTATTGGGATAGAGGATATAAAAGAGTTACAGAAAGAGATGATGTATTCTCCTTTTAAAGAGAGGGTACAGATTGCATATATCTTGGATGCTAATAAGCTTACAGTTCAAGCTCAAAACTCTTTGCTTAAAACCTTAGAGGAGAGTAGTGATAGTACAGTATATATTCTAATTGCACAGATAGAGAAGAGCTTACTACCTACTGTTCTTTCTAGATGTTTAAAAATATACACAAACAGTGTTACTGTAAAAAATGAAACTTTTATAAAACCTGATATACTCTCTATGGATCTAATAGAGGCCTTCTCAAAGATAGAGGTAATATCAAAAGAGAAGAGTAGTGTAGAGGAGCTACTTGCTAATCTAGAGCATTACTATCAGGCCCTTTTAGAGGAGAAATTTATTGAGAAAAAAGGTATAATAGAGGTGTCTTTAAATATAAAACAGATACTACTTGCACAGAAAAGAATAAAGGCTAATGGAAACAAACGACTGGTGCTTGAAAATCTGTTTTTACATTTAAAGAGGTAAAGTATACCCCTTAACATTTCGCCCTATAATATATAGAATAGGAATTGCGATTGTTTACAAGATATTAAAATAGTAATTTGAAAGAAGAAATATAATGCCAAGTAAGAGTAGCTATCAAGCATCAAATATACAAGTATTGCAAGGATTAGAGGCTGTTAGAAAAAGACCAGCTATGTACATTGGCTCTACCGATAGGGGTGGCTTACACCATATTTTTACTGAGATATTAGATAACTCTGTAGATGAAGCTATAGGTGGATACTGTACTAGAATATGGGTTACTTTACATAAAGATGGTTCACTTTCTGTTAAAGATAACGGTAGAGGAATACCTGTAGAAACTCATGCACAAACAAAAGTTTCTACACTTGAAACCGTTATGACTAACCTGCACGCAGGTGGTAAATTTGAAGAGGGGGCATACAAAGTCTCTGGAGGTTTACACGGTGTAGGTATGAAGTGTACCAATGCTTTGTCAGAGTGGATGATAACTACAGTACAAAGAGATGGAGGTATTTTTCAACAGGAATATAAAAGAGGTGTTCCTCAATATCCTGTAAAACAGATTGGTAAATCAAAACTTACTGGAACAGAGCATAGGTTTTTACCAGATGATCAGATATTTACTGAAGTAGATTTTGAATTTAAAGAGATTGTTAAAAAGTGTCGTCAGCATGCATACCTTACTGCAGGTTTAAGAATATCTGTTAAAGATGAGAGAGTACAAGAGGGTAAAGATGCAAAGATTTTTGATCTGTATTTTGAAGATGGAATAAAATCATATGTTCTTTTTATGAACATAGATGAAAAATTTATTAACGAAGAGCCTTTCTATGTTAAGAAAGAGAATGAGGGAGTACTAGTAGAGGCGGCTATTCAGTATACAAACGCTATGGATGAGAATGTTAAATGCTATACAAACAACATTATCAATCCTGAGGGTGGTACACATCTTTCAGGTTTTAGGACTGCACTTACAAGCGCTATTAATACGTATGCTCAAAAATCTGAACTACTCAAAGGTCTTACAACATCTCTTAGTGGGGATGATGTTAGGGAGGGTTTGACTGCAGTTATTTCTGTTAAGGTTACGGACCCTCAATTTGAAGGTCAGACTAAGATAAAGTTAAATAATCCAGAGGTTAAAAATGCGGTAGCTAAAGTCATTAGAGATGAGTTACTTGTATACTTTGAAGAACATCCTAAAGAAGCAAAAGCAATTATAGATAAAGCAGTACTAGCATATAAGGCTAAAGCAGCTGCAAAGGCTGCAAGAGATGCTGTAATTAGAAAGAGTGCACTAGAGAGCACTACATTACCTGGGAAATTAGCAGATTGTATTAGTAGTAATCCAGCAGATAGTGAACTGTATATAGTGGAGGGAGATTCTGCAGGTGGAAGCGCCAAACAGGGAAGAGATAGACATACACAGGCAATACTACCTCTTAGAGGTAAAATTATAAATACACATAAATATAGAATTGATAGGGTGCTTGGTAATAATGAATTTAAAGATATTACTACTGCACTTGGAGTAGGTATTGGTGATACATTGGATATTTCTAAGCTCAGATATCATAAAGTAATCATTATGAGTGACGCTGATGTAGATGGTTTACATATCACTACATTGGTATTAACCTTACTCTATAGATTCTTTAAGCCTTTAATAGATGGTGGATACATATATGTAGCACAGCCTCCTCTTCATAAGGTAGAGATTGGAAAAAAGAAATATTACTTCCTAAATGATCAAGAGAAGGATGCTTTTGTTAAGAAAGCTAAAGCTGCTGGTAAAGTACCTGTAACAAATAGGTTTAAAGGTTTAGGAGAAATGAATCCTGATCAACTTTGGGAAACAACCATGAGTCCAGAAACAAGAGTATTAAAACAGGTTACAATAGAGGATGGAGAGGAAGCAGAAAAGGTTTTTGAGATGTTAATGGGTGCAGAGGTTCCCCCAAGAAGGAGATTTATACAGAAATATGCTCGTAGTGCTCATTTAGATGTTTAATTTTTTATTCTTATAATATGTTTAACGAATTACCAAAGAGTGTAGACCCAATAGCTTTTACAGCTCTTGTAGAGAAGAAGGTTGCAGAGAGAGTTCCAAACAGAAATACAGAGATATTAGATATTCTTAAGAAAGACTCTAATACAAATTTACTAACTCTTTTACAAAAATATATATATGCACAAGATGCTAAAGTAGGACTTCAAGAGTTAGAAACATACTTAGAAGCACACGTATGGGATGAGAAAGAGGGTCAACTTGTAACTACCATTGGTATAGGTGTAGATCAAAATGATGCTACAACAGAGAGTGTTAGTCAGGAAACATACGACTCTCTAAAGCCTTTTTGTGTAGATATAGATACATTTAGAGCAGAGATAGAGGCTCAACTAGAAGGCAAGATAATATAATTGATATACATAAATGTCAGATATAGAAAAGAAAGATAAAGAGAAGTTAATAAAAAAGGCAGAAGAGAAAATAGAGGCTGAGAATTCTGATTCAACAGCAGAGGTATCTCTTCTACAAGAAGATAACGATTTAGATTTTGACCTTTCATTTAAACCTGGAGAGGTTATGCAACGCTCCATTGTTGATGAAATGAAATCCAACTATATAGATTACTCTATGTCTGTAATTGTTTCTCGTGCGCTTCCAGAGGTAAAAGATGGACTTAAACCATCACAAAGAAGAATACTTGTTGCAATGAATGATCTGGGTTTAAGTCCTACATCCCATTACAGAAAATGTGCAAAAATAGCGGGAGATACATCTGGTAACTACCATCCTCATGGAGAGAGTGTTGTATATCCTACCTTAGTAAAATTAGCTCAAGAGTTCTCTACTAGGTATCCACTTGTAGATGGACAGGGTAACTTTGGAAGTATTGATGGAGATCCTGCAGCAGCAATGAGATACACAGAGGCAAGAATGGGTAAGATAACTCCAGAGCTTCTTAAAGATTTAAATAAAGGAACAGTAACATACCTGCCTAACTATGATGGTACTAGATTAGAGCCTACAGTTCTGCCTGCTCTTTTCCCAAATCTTTTAGCAAACGGCAGTCAAGGTATTGCTGTAGGAATGGCCACACAAATACCTCCTCATAACCTTGGAGAGCTAATAGATGCTCTTCAAGAGATGATTACAAGAAAGAATAAATGGGAAGGAGTAGCAATATATAACGAGTTAAGAAAAGCAAAGGAGAAGAGAGAGATAATACCTTTAACATTAAACTCTAAACCGGAGGATTACCTAGAGAATTACGTAGATACCAAAGATTTAGAATATACGAAATTAATAGAGGAGATAAAGAGTAGAATTGCAGAGAGTAAAGAGGTCATATATCCAGATTTTAAAGCAGACATATCACCAGAAGAGTTAATAAAGTTAGTACCTGGACCAGATTTCCCAACTGCAGGAACAATATATGATAGAGATGAGATTTTAAATGCATATGCTACAGGTAGAGGAAGAATATTGCAGAGAGCACAGGCATCAATAGTGGAGGGTAGTAATGGTAGATATCAAATTGTAATAACTGAAATTCCTTACCAAGTAAACAAAGCTTACCTTATTGAAAAAATTGCTGATTTAGTAAGAGATAAAAAAATAGAGGGTATTGCAGATATAAGAGATGAATCAAACAAAGATGGTATTAGAGTTGTAGTTATTCTTAAAAAGGATGCACAGCCTAAAACAGTTCTTAACAAGCTGTTTAAATATACAGAAATGCAAAAGACATTTAATGCAAATATGATTGCATTAGTAGATCAAGAACCTATCACTCTTTCTCTAAAGAGAATGCTAGAACTTTTCCTCTCCTTTAGATTAACAGTAACCATTAGAAGATATGAATATGATTTAGCAGAAGCAAGATATCATGCTCATATCTTAGAGGGTCTTCTTAAGGCATTAGATATTCTAGATGAAGTAATTGCAACTATTAGAGGTTCAAAAACTCAAGAGAGTGCTAAAACAAATTTAATGGACAATTTTAAATTTACAGAGGTACAAGCCCAAGCTATTTTAGATATGCAACTAAGAAGATTAGCTGCACTTGAAAAGATGAAGTTACAGAATGACTATAAAGAGACAAAGGAAAAAATAATTGAATACAACAGTGTATTAGATAGTCAAGATAGAATATTGGAGATAATTAGTTCTGATTTAGCAGAGATAAAAGAGAAATATGCAGATAAGAGAAGGACTAGAGTTGTAAAGGGTAAAATAGATGAAATCTCAGAAGAGGATATGATTGCTAAAGAGGAAACATTAATTACCATTACTCACTCTGGATATGTAAAGAGATTACCTCCTTCAACATATCAAACACAAAAGAGAGGTGGTAAGGGAGTCTCTGGAGGAGAAACAAAGGAGGGGGACTTCATAGAGCATGTATTACTTTGTAGTACTCATGATGAGTTACTTCTCTTTACAAATAAAGGACGTGTATTTGATATAAGGATATTTGAAATACCAGAGTACGGTAGAACTGCTAAGGGTATTCCACTTATTAATCTCGTTCAGCTAGATCAGAATGAAACTATAACCTCCATACTCACTAGAGATCCAAAGGGAGAGGTTATGGGCTCTGAAGAGATTCAAGAGGGTCAAGATGGAACAGTTGTAAAGAAGAAAGATTTTAAATATTTCTTAATGGTTACTAAAAATGGTGTAGTTAAGAAAACAGACATAGAGCAGTTTACAAAGATTAGAGCTAATGGATTAACAGCAATAAAGTTAGAAATAAATGATGAACTAATATGGGTAAAACCAACTACTGGAGAAGATGAAGTGATACTTGTAACAGCAGAGGGTAAATCTATTAGATTTAGCGAGAAAGATGTTAGAGCTATGGGTAGAAGTACTAGGGGAGTAACAGCGATGAAGTTTAAATCAGACACTGACTACGTAGTTGGTATGGGAGTAGTAAGAGCAAATGAGAATAGACTCTTTACTCTCTCAGAGAAAGGTTTTGGAAAGATGACACTGCTTAAAGAGTACACAAAACAAAAGAGAGGTGGTACT
>JBBADY010000021.1:0-12466 GCA_041656215.1 Candidatus Dojkabacteria bacterium
GTAATTGTGAGTGTTGTAAGAATTACTCTAGAGCATATCTTCATCATATGATGAAGAATGGTGAAGCAGTAGCTCTCACTCTTGCCACTATTCATAACCTTACATATTACCAAGATATAATTAAAAGGCTTAATACTGCTTAAATATCTGGTAAGAAATCCCAAAGCTTTGTAGCTTACAAACCCCCTATATTGACATAATTCGCACCAAATAGTGACTACAGGTCTTTCAAGCCTAGCTTTAGCCTTTACTTCTTGATACAAACTATATTAATATGAACATAAGAATGAAAAACTCTGTCCGTATACGAACTACAATTTTGCTATTGTTCCTTACTGTTGTTATCTCTTCGTCGTATATATTCATATCAAAAGTATTTGCACTAGATACTACCCCTGTTAGAGCAACTAAAGGTAGTTAGAGCTTTTGTAATATATCTATGCTTCTTTGTATTCTCTAATGTGTTTGCAACCATAACCAAATCTAATGTCCTCCACGCTAAGGATAGTATCTCTTGGCCAAGAGAGTATTTATACTCTTTAGGAAAGTTTCTGATAGAGGAGTAAAGATATTTTATAAGTTTGTATAGAGCTAAATATATTAACCTGTCAGATTTATACACAGTCATAATTTAGTAATAATAAAATAAGATATACGACCTTAACATCTTATACTCTAAGACAAGATAGTTCATTAAGGAGGAAGTGGTGTTAATATAACTTTTCTTCTGTTATGTTGAACAGTTGTCTGTATTATGGCACTCTAAGCTATGCAAGATCTTGCACTCTCAACTATGAATTAGCAATGGGGTGTAAGCAGAGGCATAATATATAATCCGACTTGCTATACCTAATTGGTATATTAGTAAAAAGGGATTAACTTAGTAACTCCTTTGGTGGGTTGAATAAATTAGCAAGTTTACAATATTGGTCCAGTACTGAGAACAATAATACAAATGCATGGAACACCAATCTTAACAATGGAAATACCAATAACAATAATAAGACTAATAGCAACTCTGTCCACTGTGTCCACCGGGAAAATATTTTATGCCTCATGCAGATTTATATCTTCTTAGGTATTAAATCATGACCATATATCTGAGGATATGCTTTATAATTTCTTCTGAAAATGATATCATTACGAAGTCCTTGATACAGCCATGTTTTAGTAAAGGCTGGGATAGAAATATAGATAGTTTTGAATTAATGAAAATTTTGAAGAATATATATAGTAAAAAATATATAAAACAAGAACTCTTTGATTCTCGGAATCTTTTATAGATCCCTATATTTCTGTTTCCCAAAAAGGATGTATTAAATTATTAACAATACTCTAATGGAGTTAATTATTGGTATTGTTGCAACGCTAGTAGGAGCAATTCTGGCATATACTTACATCAAGTTTGTTAAGAAATGGGTAGATGTAAAAGATATCCCAGAAGAGGAAATCGCAAGAGTTGCAGACAAGATAATCGGTAAGAAGATAGATTTGGCTGAAAAAGAAATAGAAGAGAACAAGAAGAGCTCAGAGGAAAGACTCAGAGAAATGCGTAAAGAGACTCAGGAGCATGAAGAGTTATTAATAGAGAGAGAGAAGAAGTTAAATGAAAGAACTAAGATGCTTGATCAGAAAAATGAGGAGCTAGATAGTACTACAGAAGCAGTAAAGAAGATGCAAAGAGGTCTCGAGAAATCAAGAACTCAATTAAAGGAAGAGTTAGAAAGAATCTCTGGCTTAACAGAAGATGAAGCAAGAGAGAAACTAATGAGCCAAGTAGATGAGGATATTAAAAACTACGAAGCAAAAAAGATTAGACAGGCAGAGAAACATGCAGAAGAAATTGCAGAAGAGAAGGCACGTGAGATTATAGTTGAATCTATGCAAAGAATAGCTACAGACTATGTAGGTGAAACTACAACCTCAACAATAAAGATTGATGATGACAAAGTAAAGGGTAGAGTCATTGGTAAAGAGGGTAGAAATATACGTGCATTTGAAAAACTCACAGGTGTAGATGTCATTGTAGATGAATCTCCAAATACAATAGCACTTTCTTCATTTGATCCACTTCGAAGAGAGATAGCATCAGTTGCATTAACCAAACTAATTGGTGATGGAAGAATCCATCCAGGATCAATTGAAGAAGCAATTAGGAAAGCAAAGAATGAAATATCCATTGAGATTAAGAAGAATGGTCAAATACTTGCAGAGGAAGCAGATTGGCCAGGAATAGATATAGGGTTACTAAAGTTAATTGGTAAAATGAAATATAGAACAAGTTACGGTCAATCACTAATGTCTCACACTATTGAAATGATGAGATTAGGAGAAGTATTAGCTGCAGAGGTTGGTGCAGATGTAGCCTTAGTTAAAAGAGCATGTCTTTTACATGATGTAGGTAAGGTATTAACACATAAGATTGAAAGTCCTCATCATCATATATCAGGTCAAATAGCTAGAAAGTATAACTTAGATGAGAAGCTTGTTAATGCAATAGAGGCTCATCACTTAGATATTGAACCTCAATCCATAGAGGCAGTGCTTGTGTATATTGCAGACGCTATTTCTGGTGCAAGACCAGGAGCTAGAAAGGATAGCTATGAGCAGTATATTCAGAGAATTGAATCTCTAGAGAAGGTTGCTAAGGACTTAGGTGGGGATAGGTTAGAAGAGGTCTTTGCAATTAAGGCTGGTAGAGAATTAAGGATAATTGTAAAGCCTGGTTTAATCTCTGATGATGAGATGACAGTGCTTGCAAAAGATATTGCTACTAGTATTGAGAAGACTCAAAACTATCCAGGGAATGTAGAAGTGACATTAATTAGAGAAAGTAGGGCTGTAGAAGTGGCTAGATAGGCTAACTTCTAGTAAGCAATACTACAGGACTTTAATGCTGTTTTTTGTAAAGAGGGGAATCAATCCCCTCTTTCTTCTTGTTAGAGCTCATTAATTGATCACATTTTAATTGTAAAACTATGGGGAAGTATATACTCATGTTAAATATCATTTACTCTTAAAAGACTATTCTAAAGGGGTTTTCGAACTTAGTGTTTATGAAACCCTTTGCCTGTAAGTATCTGTTCATTAATTGGTTAAAAGCTGTCTCAAGTTTTTACTCAGAAAGAATATGAAAACATATACTAAGAAAGGATTTTGTTAATAGTATCTAAAGGGTCCTATAACAATAAGGTTCTTGATGTAAGCCTTTATTTACGCTATTTTATTGATGCGGTAACACGAATCGCATGATATCAGGATTCGTGGCACCCATATCTCTAAGAAAGGAGGTTTTAAACACATGTTAAAGAAAGATTTAGTAGAGAAAGTTGCAAAGTCTGCAGGTCTTACTAAGAAGCAGGCAGGAGAGGCAGTAGATGCATTATTTGATGCAATCACATCAGCTCTTAAGTCTGGAGATCCTGTTTTACTAACAGGTTTCGGTAAATTCGAAGTAAGAGAGAGAGCAGCAAGAGTAGGAATCAATCCTAAGACTCTTGAGAAGATCAACTTACCTGCAACTAAGGTTCCTGCTTTTAAAGCTGGAAAAGCACTTAAAGTTGCTGTTAAGTAAGAAATTACTGCCGGCATTTCTCTTTAGATGAGAGAAATTAGAAAGCCTGGGTTCCTGACCCAGGTTTTTCTTTAAAGCCTGGCTTTGCAACCCCATAGCTTTGTGAACCTCAAAATTCTTCTTCTATCTCTATGTTTCCCTCCCCTAGGCTTACCCCTTTATACCACTTATAGCATTCTATATTGCTCACAATACCTGCTTTAATAGGGTTATTTCGTATATATTCATTTACTAAAAAGAATCCCTTCTCTTTGCTAACATAACTTGATCTATATGGACTTTGAAAGAGATGTCCAACTACATTATGCCTTTTGTTGAAATATTTTGAGTATGATGACATAAACCTATGCATATATTTTGGAATTTCTTCTGGCTTCGATCCTGTATTAATAAGCATATGATAATGATTTGGCATGAGACAGAAAGAGTAAATAATAAATAGATATTCTTTCTTTAACATGAACATAGTATGAACAAACCTAGCATAATCACTCTGTCTATAGAAGATTTTGTTTCTATGATTACCACGATTGTATATATGGTAAAAACTATTAGGTCTAAATACTCTTTTCCTCATCCTTCCATTATATTTAGTAAAAATTAAATAGGAATTAATAGCTTCCTAGCTTTGATTTTTACCGTAACAGAGGAAATAACTCTTTGAGAAGATGTATATAGGTCTTAAAAGCGAGGGCTTGTTATTTAGGTTTGAAGTAGAAGATAACAGAGTTTGCTTTTTGTAAATCTATCATATTCTTTACCTCTAATTTTTCTTTACTATTGATCATCTTTACTATGAATTTCTCTAAGAGGTTCAATTTAGAAAATACTATTCTACCAGGTAATTTAATATACTGTATTTTATTTCTTATGTGTGTAGGAATATGTTTATAGGAGCTCTCGCTACTTGGATGATTCGCGGGTAGTATACCTACAGCAAATACAAAGATATTCTTATCCTTTATTACATCCCAATTATTAATTAAAAATGAATTGTAAAAAGTAACACCTGCATATACTGATGACCCAAGTATTATATTCTCATATGAATCCAAAGTATTAATATCAAATTCCTCAACTGAAAAAATCTCACTATCAGGAATATTCTTATTTATATATTCAGCATATTCTTGTGTACTACCATGCTTTGACTTATATATTATTACTGTATTCATTACCCTAAATATCAATTTATTATGAAGTATATATTATTTAGTTACAAATGCGAACATGAGTAAGATTCTCTTATTATCGAACTTCATATTTGCTTGCTGACATGCTACTATGTATGAAATAAATGATACAATTACTGCTTGTGAGGAAATTTTTTATTCCAAGTAAAGAGAACAAGTATAAGCCTTTTCTACTGAGGAGGGTAGCACTTACTGTATACACGATAATGCTTCTTTTGGTTAATACATTTGGAGGATTAATTGGTATTCCTCAGGCTATGGCTAGCTCTATTACACCCTCAAACATTATTCAGCTTACAAATCAGCAAAGGGCTTCTGCAGGACTTAATACTTTAAATACAAATTCAAAGCTAACTGCAGCAGCACAAGCTAAAGCAAATAATATGTTTCAAGTGCAGTATTGGGATCATTTTGGTCCCAACGGAGAGTCTCCTTGGCAGTTTATTTCCCAAGCGGGGTATACATACGTTTTTGCCGGAGAGAACCTTGCTAAGGGCTTCAGAACGGCTGAGGGAGTGCATGAGGCATGGATGGCTAGTCCAACTCATAGGGATAACATTATGAGTGGAAATTATAAAGATATTGGAGTTGCTGTTGTAGAGGGAGAGCTTCTTGGGAAACAAACAGTTCTAGTTGTTCAGATGTTTGGAAATTTGACATCAGAGACATTTAAAGTAGATGCTCCTGTCAAATCGGAAAGTGTAAAACCTACTCCACCTAAAGCAACAATTGTTGAAAAAGGAGAGATTAAATCTATTAGCATAACTAACCCAAAGAGTGGAGATTTAACAAATGATGCAAATATAAATATCAAGGGAGAGACTAAGAACGTATCAGGACAGTACTCAGTAGAGGTTTTAAATAATGGAGCATTGGTAGGTGAAGTAGAGAGTACGACTCCTTCATGGGAGTATGATAAGGGAAGTGACTGGGAAGAGGGTAATCAGAGTATCGTTGCACAAATAAAGGGAGAGGATGTTAAATCGCAAGAAGTAACTTTTGTTGTTGATTCCACTCCTCCAGTTATTGAAAAAGAAACAATAGAAGTAAAGCATTTGGATACTGGATATGAGATAAGTTTCTTCGTCTCAGAGGATGTAGATTCAGTTAAGTTTGTAAGTGGAGATAAATCATTTGATTTAATGGTTAATGAAGAGAATATTGCAGTCTTAGGAATTACAAAAGAAGATATTGGTGAGAGATCAATTATTATCATTTCAGATAGTGCAGGTAATATCTCAGAGTATGATATCTCAGAGTATTTCTTAGAGGGTGAAGATGGTAACGCCTCTTCTGCAGGCTGGATACTTTGGATAAAGAATATGATTGGTACTACAGATGGTATTAGCTTGGCAATTGTATCTTTTGTATTTATACTACTTACGATAGAGGTGTATGTATATTGGAAGAAGGGAATGCTTGGTAAGAATGCAGGAGGACTATTCACAATTGGAGCTTGGTGGCTAATTATTTTAGTTGGAGTATTTAAAGGCTTCGGAGGAATTATTAATTAAAACTGCCCAAAATTGAAAAAGAAATTAGAAATAAAAAGTGAATTACTGTATTTAGTTTTGATTGTACTTGTTACAGTATATTTCTCATATTCAACTCATGTATATGGCTCTATGTTTCTGATTAGTGGAATACTTGGAGCTGTTTTACTACTAACATGGTTTGTAAGAGCCTTTGCACTGTACTCAGGTAGAAGAATCTCACAGTACAGTGAGGTAATTCAAAGAATCTCAATTAGAGATAGGTTTTTTTCATATTTCATACTACCAACAATCTTCTACTCCTCTTTACTCCTATATATCTACTACAACACATCCTTCTACATGGATTTAGTTTTAATTGGAGTAGCCTCTCTACAACTCTTAATTCTGTTTGTTAATGTAAAAAGCTCTTTAAGCAAGGTATATACAATTGTAAGTCAAACAAGAGCAGTCTTTGACTTTATGTGTATATCCACATTCTTCTTACTACTAAGCGTATACGTTAGATTAGGTTTAGGACTATGGATCTTTCTTGGATTAGTATTTATAACCTCTTTAATACTCTTCTGGTTTGATATAAAGATACACAGTAAGGAGGGCCTCTCAAGCTTTACTCTCTCACTTCTCTCATCTCTTTTTGTTGCAATTACATCATCTATCTTCTTTGCAACAAATATATTTGTAATACCGGCAGTAGGTACTTTAGCTTTCTATCTAATACTCTCACTTTGGAATATTAGATTCGCAGGTAAAGTTCACTTGGTTGATTATCTTATCCCTTTCATCTATTCTATTCTTGCATTAATATTAATCTTAAACATATGAAAAAAAGTATTGTACTAAAAGTAGGAGGCTCGATTCTGTATGACCATCTATTAAATATCAACTTTGATCTTTTTAGAAAGATTAAAATTTGGTATTGGGATGCAAAAAATGAATATGAGAATATTGTATTAGTAACAGGAGGAGGAGGTATATCTAGGAATATGCAGGAGAAGATATCAGACAGTATTACCAAAGAGGATGATTTACATGATGTAGCTATGTCTCTAACTCAAACAAATGCAACAATTCTTGCTTCATATTTAGAAGATGATGAAATATTTGTGCCTAAGAAGTTAGGAGATGCATATGAGTATTTACATATGAGTAATGGTAGATATATGGTAAGTGGAGGTCTAAAGATAGGGTGGAGTACTGATATGGATGCAGCTGTATTTGCAGATATTATGGGTATAGATAGGGTGTATAAGATATCTAATATAGATGCTATCTATGATAAAGATCCAAAAGAGTTCTTTGAAGCTCTCCCTATTAGAGATATGTCTTGGAAAGAGTATTTCCAAATGTTCTCTATTCTACCTAATCATACACATACACCCAATTCTCATATACCAGTAGATGCACAGTGTGCTAGATACTGTGAGAAGAAGGGCCTCTCATATCATGTTACTGGAGGGAAACTACTCGAAGAGATGGATGATATAAAGAGAATATTAAATGAAGGTACGTACTTACATCCCTAAGCTTTATTCTATTGAGAGAATAGTACATGAAGTCTTTCCTGCAGGAGTCTCTATATCTAGTTTTGCACCCTTCTTCTTACCCATCAATGCACTACCAATAGGAGACTTATAAGATATTTTAGATTCTAGTGGATTAGCCTCATCCTCACCTACAATAAAGAAACTTTTTAACTGTCCACCTTGACACTCTATTGTTACATTTGATCCTATATCTACACTACTTACTTTCTTTTTCTCTACAACCTCTGCTCTTTGTAATCTCTCCTTTATCTCTAATATCTTTGCTTCATTGTTTTGAAAATCCTCAATAGCAATAGCATACCCATCATTCTCTCTTAAATCCCCCTGACTGCGCATTTGATTAAGTGTCTCTTGTAGCTCAGTTCTAATCTTTCCTTCACGTTTCTCTAGCTCTTTTTTAAGTTTCTTAAAACCCTCCTTTGTTAATAACTCTTTATTTTTATCTATCTTCATTATTATATTCCTCACTTTATATCCGTGGAATGATATCTATATTCAATCTTTATGTCAACCCAAAAAAACACCATATAAATGATTAAATAATTATCTATAAAATGTTGGAGCATGAGCATTAATATATGGTAAAATGCTAATCGCAATATGCCGCTATCGTCTAACGGTTAGGACACATGATTCTCAATCATGTAATCGGAGTTCGATTCTCCGTAGCGGTACCAATTAAACTAATACCTTCCTCAAATGATATTTGAAATTAAATCTGCAAAAGACAGGGATGATATTAAAAGATATTATAAAAATGCTTTAGAAGAGCTTAATAGCTTCTTTAGGATGAAATGGACAAGGAATACTCCTAAGATATTTTTAATCCCTAGTCGGGAAGAGTTCGATAACGTATATGGGAAAAAGACTGAAGAGTGGGTTGTAGGTACAACCATGGGAAGCTCTCATAACGTATACCTTTTAGCACCTGAAAGTTATGAAAAATATAGTAATCATACCTACTCAGAAAAAGAGTATGAATCACTATTAAAGCATGAGATGAGTCATCTATACACTGAATTCTTTTACCAAGACTATCTACCTATATGGTTTATCGAAGGAATAGCAATTTACTCCTCTGGACAGTTGGAATTGAAGAGAAAGCCTAAGGAATTTAACACCTTCCTAGAGTTTTTTGGAAAAGGGGGAAAAGGCTTATACGATGAATCCGGTTGGGCAGTTATGATATTAGACAAAGAGTATGGCAGAGAGAAGCTCTTAAAATTACTAAAATCATTAAACGGTATAGAAAATATAGAAGATTTTGATAAGAAGATAGAGGAGGCATATGGAATTAAACTAAGCTATGAGTGGTTTAATAGTAGAATTAATAAAATATGATAAAGTTTGACTTAATAACAATATTTCCAGAATCCCTTCAAGCATATCTTGATAGCAGTATATTAAAACGTGCTCAAGAGAAAGGTTTGGTAGAAATAAAGATACATAACCTTAGAGATTGGAGTGATAGTAGGCATAAAATGGTAGATGATACACCGTATGGTGGAGGTCCTGGTATGGTCTTTATGATACAACCCATCTTTAATGCTTTAAAAGATTTAAAAAAGGATAACTCCAAAGTATTTCTTACATCGCCCAAGGGAGAGAAATTAACACAGAATAAATTAAAAGAGCTATCCTTAGATACAAATACCCACTATATAATTCTGTGTGGTCACTACGAAGGCTTTGATCAAAGAGTACATGATCATCTTGTAGATTATGAATTCTCAATAGGGGACTATGTACTCTCTGGTGGTGAACTTCCTGCCTTAATATTAGTAGATGGGATTGTAAGATTAATACCTGGTGTACTTGGTAATGAGAAATCTTTAGAGAATGAATCTTTTACAGAGGGTGTACTAGACTATCCTCAATATACAAAACCATCACAGTTTAATGATTGGAAAGTTCCTGATGTATTACTCTCAGGTAACCATAAAGAGATTTTAGATTGGAGAAAAAAGAAATCCAAAGAAGATACAGACTCAATGAGACCAGATATGAGTAAATAGTTTGTACTTGATTAGATTGTCTAAATATTCTACAATCATAGTACAAACAATATTTATTAGAAACCCTTACTATGAAAAAAGAAACATATAAGATAACGGAGGAGAAGAAATTCGAACTTATCGAAGAAATGAAGAATCTCCAAGAAGTTAAACTAGAAGAAATTGCAGATAGATTAGAGCAATCAAGGAATGACGATTTCAATGATGATGATATTCAATTAGGAGAGATACTTGAAGAGAGAGAAACAGTGGAAACAAGAATAGATGAAATAAGTGAAATATTAAATAACGCCGAAATTATTAAAGATAAAGATTACTGTGAGCCAAATCTAGTAGCTATTGGCTCTACAGTAAAGCTAAAGCAGGATAAAAAGATTTTTGATGTAAAGCTTGTATCCTCTTTAGAAGCAGATCCTGAGAAGAACTACATATCTGATAAATCTCCACTTGGAAAAGCATTACTTAAATCAGAATCTGGAGATACTGTAAAAGTTAAGATACGAGGTAATACTACTGAGTATAAAGTCTTAGAAGTTTGCTAAACCCTTATCTTTTCGACCGCAAAGAGGGGCGTCCGTGGAGGGTCGGGCGTCCCTTTCTGTATTATAAAATGCTATCTAAATCCTCTATCTTTACTCTTTTCTGTTGCATACTATCCCTATCTCTAACAGTAACAGTATTGTTCTCTAAACTCTCATAATCTATTGTAATACAGTAAGGTGTACCAATCTCATCTTGATATCTATACCTCTTGCCAATATTCCCTCTATCATCCCACACCACCTTATGATTCTCAGAGAGCATTGCAAACACCTCTCTAGCTTTCTTTGATATATCCTCTTTGTTACCAACCAGAGGAAATATTGCAGCCTTGTATGCAGCTATCTCAGGATGTATTTTCAGTACAGTTCTAATATTGCCCTCTCCTAAATCTTCCTCTTCATATGCATCAAACAGAAGCATAAGTAAGGTCCTATCTACACCACCAGAAGTCTCTACAATTGATGGAAGATATTTCTCTCCTGTTTTAGGATCTGTATATCTAAGATCTCTACCAGAGAATTTACTATGCTGTGTTAGATCATAATCGCCTCTCCAATGTATACCCTCATTCTCTGCCCAACCCCACGGTGCAAGATATTCAATATCAAATGCTTTCTTTGCATAGAAAACTAACTTCTCTTTAGGATGTTCATAGAATCTTAGATTCTCCTGTTTTCTGTACAACCCTTTATAGAATTTCATTCTTTCCTCTTTCCAATACTCAAACCATTTATCCATATCATCTGGATGTACAAAGAATTGTAAATCCCACTGTTCAAACTCTCTAGTTCTAAAAGTTAACCTATTAGGAGTAACCTCATTTCTAAAAGCTTTACCAATCTGTGCTATACCAAATGGAATTTGCATCCTAGTAGAATCTACAACATTGAGAAAATCTAAATATATTGTTTGACAAGCCTCACCCCTTAAGTATGCATCTACCTTCTCACCCTCAACTACACCCACCTCTGTCTTAAAAAGCATATTGTATGTCCTACTATCTGTAAATTCGCTACCACCACACTTTGGACATTTCTCTCCTATATCTTCCGGTCTAAATCTCTGATGACACTTCTTACACTCAATAACCTCATCTGCAAACCCTTTAATATGTCCAGATGCTTCCCATACCTTAGGATGTGTAATTATCGTTCCATCAATACCCACAACATTCTCTCTTCTATCTACAATATTCTTCCACCAGTATCTCTTTAAATTATTCTTCATCTCTACTCCTACAGGACCATAATCGTAGAAGCCTCCTATACCACCATATATCTCTGAATTAGGGAATATTATTCCTCTTCTTTTTGCTAACGCTGTAATCTTTTGTAGTAAATCTTCTTGCATATATATTTTTATTTATTTAAACGATTAATTATACAGTATCTCCCATCTTAATAAAATTTCTGCTATATTATACATAGATGAAAAAGAAAGATTTAACAAAACTAGCCCTAGTAATTGATGTTCAATTAGCTATTCTCTTAGGCTTAATCCTTTACAACGGTTTTACTGCAAATAAGGTCTCAATCCCATATGAAGATGTATTAGGTACAGAGGTTGTTAATGAAAATGTAGAATTTACGGTCTCAGTATGTCATGTTGAGGATTGTGTATATATATCTAGTGAATCAGTTAAGAAAGATGGAGTAATAGATGAGGGAATGGTATATCAAGAGGTATTGGATAAGGTGTTAGGACATTTTGAACAAGGATATGGTGGTAAGAGTTTAGCATCTAGTGATAAAGGCTCTTTTCTATATTGGGTAGATGATGTAAGACCTGATCTAACGAACATATATCAAGATGTTTACAGATCGTTTAAGTCAGGTATGGGTACAAATGTAGAGGTAGAGGTAAAAGAGATGCCAGGTACAGATGGTAAATATGCTACTAAATATATTGAGATAGATAACTCTAGACAGAAGCTGTATGTATGGAGAGATGGAGCAGTTGAGAAAGAGATTCTTCTTTCTGGTCCTAAGTCAGGTTCTGAGGTATATGGAGTATTTCCCATTGTAGATAAAGGTATAAATCCTAAAGCTCCTACTGGTGACTTTATGCCATACTGGATGGCATTCTACTACTCTGGTAGACA
>JBBADY010000022.1:0-11597 GCA_041656215.1 Candidatus Dojkabacteria bacterium
CAATGTCATCCGTAGAAACAAATTTCTCATCCTTATGCTTCTTTACTAATCTCTTTACAACCTCGTCTGAGACTACCTTAGCTCTCTTCCTATCATCTCCACCAACACTCTCTGCAGCTTTAAATATTCCACTTGTAATTCTCTCTTGATCAAAATCTACAAGTCTTCCATCTCTTTTCTTTACTTTAAAATGGACAGTAGATTGTGCTGGTCTAGACTTCACCATGGCAGTATTAACTTGTTTTAAATTAAATCTTCAAGTTCTTTTTTTAAATCTTTTACATTTTCAAAATCTTTATATACACTTGCAAATCTCATATATGCTAAAGGATCTAAATTCTTTAACCACTCTAAAACCATATTCCCTATATCTGTAGTAGGAAGAGGGTTACTGCTTACCATTACTTTCCTTTCCACCTCTTCACAGAAGTTCTCTATGTCTTCCTCTGTAATCTTATTTATATCTACAGCCTTCCTTATACCCTTTTTAAGTTTCTCTTGGTCAAAGTTTTCTAAAGAGCCATCTTTCTTAAGCACTACAACATCTATCTTCTCGATTCTTTCATATGTTGTATATCTTCTACCGCATCTTAAACACTGTCTTCTTCTCCTAGTGGAGAAATCATCTGCATTATCTCTTTTGTCTACAACCTTTGAGGTTGTACAGCCACAGTATGGACATCTCATTGAACACAATATGTTGTACTTAGATACTAAGGCTACCCCAACCTGTTGTGTCCGTCAAAGTCCTGTAGTGAGTTAAAATTTAGTTATTGGCTACAACATACTGTATCTATCAAAAGAGAGAAGTACTACAGGTTGAAATATGTGAAATATAGGGTATGAATTAGAGAGTTTGATTTTAAATACATTAGATGCTTAAATATTGAATAATCTGTTTAAATAAAAATATGATAATAGAAGTTAATCAATTTCCAGAAATAAGAGAGAAAGAGTTACAAGGTAAAACAGTAGTATGCACTTCCGGTTACTTTGATCCAATACATCCTGGGCATGTATCATGCTTACTTGAATCAAGAAAATTCGGAGATGTATTTGTTGTAATAATAGATGGGGATAGTAGGGCTATTAACAAAAAAGGTAAGCCATTTATACCTGCTAAAGACAGAGCAGAGATAGTGGATGCTATTAAAGGTGTTGACTATGTTGTGATACATGAGAACCCTGCCGCTACAAACTGCTTAGAGGTAGTTGAAGTGATAAAGCCAGATGTATTTACAAAGGGTGGAGATAGGAATGATAAGGATAGGAATGATCCAAAGAGTGGACTTAAAGTAGAAGCTGATTTTATTGAATCGTATGGAGGACGTATAGAGTACAGTGTAGGGGCAGAGAAGGTATGGTCAAGCTCAAACTATCTACAAGAGTGGGTAGATTTTATTAATGCAAAAGAGTCTTAATATATCTCTGTAGAGTAAGCACTACTACCTTTCCTTAGGTATCCAAATATGGAGTTAGCAGCAATAGAGCCCTCGGAGGCTGCTGTTACTACCTGTCTAAACCTGTTTGATGCACTTGTACAATCTCCTGCAGCCCATACTCCCTCTAAGCTTGTACTTTGATCTTCCTTTACCTTAATATATCTATGGCTATCAAGTTCTAATCCTAGCTTATTTGCTAAATCAACATTAGGAACAGAACCAATCTCAACAAAAAGACCATCTGTATCTAAGTATTCAGAACTATTATACTCTCTTGAAAGCTTTATCCTCTCCAATTTTTCCTCTCCCTCTAAACCAATTACAATAGTGGTAAATATAATTTCAATATTCTCCTTCTTCTCTACCTCTTCAATCCACATAGGTTCGCCTCTAAGCTCTGTACCTCTGTAGATTAAATACACCTTCTTTGCTATCTCTGAGAGCATTGAGGCTGCCATAGTGGCTGCATTACTACCTCCTACTACAACAACAACTTTGTCTTTATAAAACATTGCATCACACGTTGCACAGTACGATACTCCCTTACCTAGAAATCTATCTTCCTCTTTGAGATTAAGTTTATTCCTGTTAGTTCCAATTCCAAGTATTACTGTTTTAGCAAAATACTCTTTCTGTGTATCTGAGATTAGCCTAAATATATCTCCCTCTTTCTTTATATCTACAATATGCTCTGTACTATACTCACCACCTAAATCTTTGGATTGGTTGTAGAAATTCATAGCTAAGTCATACCCAGAGATATCTGATACTCCTGGATAGTTACAAACCTTGTGAGCTTCTGAAATAGTGCCTCCAAGTAAGTTACCAAATACAATATTGCTTAATTTATATCTACTAGCGTATATGCTAGCAGAAAATCCAGCAGGTCCACTGCCTATAATAGCGATATCATATATTTTATTTAAAGAATCTGGCATAGTAATAGGTATTGAAGTTATCCAATTCACATTCTACCACATGTTACCGTAATTCTTTGAATATTAAAGTAATTTTGTTATCATTTCTTTATACTTAACAGCTCCATAATTATACTAATGAAAGAAAAGATATACATAGTAGGGCATAGAAGACCTGATTTAGATTCCATTGCTTCCGCTATTGGATATCAGTATTTTAAACAATCGCAAGGATATTTTAACTATCATGCAATTAGATGCGACAAGATAAATCCTGTAACAGAGTGGGTATTAGAGAGATTTAAAGTAAAAGCTCCACCATATATTCCAGATATCTCTGGTATGAGAGTAGTGCTAGTAGATCATACATACTCTCAAAGTAGAGCTAAGGGATGGGAGAATGCAGATATTGTAGAGGTTATAGATCATCACGATGTTAAATTAGAAGACATTATTCCTAAGAGTATTACAATTAGACCGTGTGGTTCTACCTCCACCCTTATCACAGAGAAAATAATTAATGCTAGAGTAAACATACCGAGTAATATTGCAGGTGTGTTACTCTGTGCAATATTAGATGATACATTAGGATTTAAATCTCCAACTACTACTCAGCTTGATAGAGAAATGGTTACTGAATTAGCAAAGATATCAGAGATAGAGGATATAGAGGGTCTGACTAAAGAGATGTTTACAATAAAAGATGTTTGGAGTGAAATTGATGCTAGAGAGATAGTAGAGATGGATATTAAGGAGGTAGAAATAGGGAATAAAAAGCTATCGATTAGCCAAGTCGAGACCTTAGATAGAGAGAAACTAAGAGAGAAAGAGGGTGATATTCTGAATGAATTAGAGAGCATAGATAGTTCTAATTCGTACGATCTTCGTATTGTAATGATAACGGACTTAACAAGAGGGGATTGTATACTGCTTTTTACAGGGAAGGATAAAGAGATACTGATTAAACACTTAGGTGATAAATATGAGAATAACAGAGGGTATTTAAGTGGGATAGTGAGTAGAAAGAAACAGTTGTTACCACTTCTTACACATATGTATGAAAGTAATAAGGGGTTTTAGAGGGTCTCTTATTTTTGTATTAGCTATTAAGCTATAAGAGACCCTCAAAGATCTATTAAAATGCAAGGTACATGGATAATGTAATTAAGCTTACACTAGCAAAGAATAAGGACAATCCTGTTCCCTTTTCTGATAGTTGAGAGATAATAATCTCTGCAATTGCATACAAAGGTATGAGAGCCTGAATTGGAAATATTTTACCAATTGAGAGCATTAAAATTGCAAAAACGGGTAAAAGGGGTACTATAAATGCTATGAACTTCTCATTTGAATCCCATTCTACGGCTTTATAACCAATAAGGTTAACGATTACTCTTAATACGAGTGTAAAATATAAAATATATCCTATTTCCATTTCATTCTCCTTTTAACTAATAGTTCACTCATATGAGTGTTAATACGAACGTACAAATATCAATATAGATAAATATCTATATGTTCGTATTAAGTAAAGGAAAAATATAATAATAGACCTTTTTAAAGAGCAGTTGTTCTTAATGTATTAAAACAGTAAAAACAGCATGAGTTATTAAACCCATAGTATATTATATCAAATATAAAGTATTATAATCAAAGTAGAGGAAAGATCAAAGGAAGGGTATCTAGGCATTAAAGCTATATGTTGAGATACCCTTCCCAAGACCTATGGACATGAATAGTGAGAACCATTTTTCTTTATAAGCGGTACTTGTTCAATGGCTTTGCCATCAAAATATAGAACAACAAAATCCCCGTTAGGAAGTCGATGATAGTAAACATCCCACAGACCACCTAAGTAGTTATTTGGATCAATGTTCAATGCTGCTAATGAATCACAAGGATTCACTTCAATCTGGAACAAGTCCTTATCGAACATATATATATGAAAGTATCCTCCTTCACTATTTTGCTTAACTTGGAAATCACTTCCTTTAAGTGGTTTCCCAACTAATTGGAATAGTACAATCACCACGATTACAATAACAACTATAATAAGTAAAGTTGATAGTACAGATCTCTCTTTCATTTGTTCTCCTTTTTTATTTTTCCCTTTGCAGGGTTAATACAAACAAAATATTAAAATTTAATATCTCATATGTATTAACCAAGGGAATAAATATTCCATAGGTCTTTTTAAAGAACAAAACCCCACTATGTGGGGCATACAGGTATTAAAACCTATCGTGATTATACTATAACTGTAGTCCAATCTCTACTATCTGTTAGCACATCTGGAAAATCTTTTCTAACAATAACCATATACTCAAACATTACCGCATTACCTCCATTCTTAGTTCTAGCAGACCATCCATCCTTATCAATCTCTACCTCTCCACTGTCATCAACAACTTGGCACTCAATACATATAACCATACCATCAACTAAAAGAGAGCCTTCTTGCTTTTCACCAAAAGCAGGAATTTCAGGCAGATCATGTAACGTTTTCCCAATACCGTGACCTACAAACATCTTCATTACATTAAAACCAGCCTTTTTTGCAACCCTTTCCATCTCATACCCTAGGTCTCCAGTATAGTTTCCAGCAATCGCAATAGGTAAACAGTTCTCTATAGCCTCTCTTCCCGCATTAAGTAATCTCTGATTCTCCTTGCTTGGTTTACCAACACTCCATGTCCAACAGTGATCTGTATACATGCCTTTATGAATAATGCCAAAATCTATAGACACTAAATCTCCTTTTTCAAGAGGAATATCCTTTGGAATACCGTGAACTGCAATATCATTAACAGAGATACATGTATTGAAGTTATAGCCATCTACACGCTTAAACGCAGGCTCTACACGATACTCTTTACAGTAAAACCCAGCCCTCTTATCTATCTCTAAAGGAGTAACACCCTCCCTTATATCCTCTCCTAATTTTTTAAGAATCTTTAAGGAAATAGCGGCAGCCTCCCTTAATAATTTTTCATCCTTTGGTTTTGTTATTACCATACTTAATTATATAACCCCGGGGTAGTAAATAGCTAGTGTGTTAAGAGTTACTTAATAATCATGGGTTATTATAGATATATGACCTTAGTGAGAACAATAAAGCCTGGAATGCCTCATCATATTTATAATAGAGGAAACCAAAAGGGAGAAGTATTCTTTCAAGCATCTGATTATGAATATTTCCGTAAAATGCTCAGAAGATACTCTAAAAAGTATGATCTATTAATTCTCGCCTTTTGTTTAATGCCCAATCACTATCATATATTAGCAATACCATGGAATCTAGACTCTTTATCAAATGTAATGCGAGATGTAGGAATTGCATATAGCTACTATGTTAGGAAGAAATATAAATGGGAGGGACATGTCTTTCAAAGCAGATATAAATCTAAAGTTGTTTGGGATAAAAGCTACTTTGATGTGGTATTAAAATATATAAAAGAGAACCCTAGAGAGGCGAACTTGATTAAGAAAAAACAAAGATACAGATGGACTTACTTTGACAGAAAGAGAATACTTTTAGCATCCCTAATCTATCAGATTATCAGTCTTTAAAAAGATTCTTCCTAACCCTATCCTATTATATAGAGTTCCTCTTCTGCTCTTGTGATTGCGGTGTATAGCCATCTACGGAAGGTGTCGTCGTCCATCTTTGGGAATCTTTCTTCAAAAAGTACAACTCTTTTAGCTTGGCTGCCTTGGGCTTTATGAACGGTCAATGCATATCCGAAATCAAAGTAATTAAGATCTTCTAATTTCTTTTCTGTAAGTAGGGCTGAGTTAAACTGTTCGATAGAGATTTTTCCCCAGAAGGGAATATCTTCAAAATCTAGAGCTATCTCTGCATTGTAGTACTCCAGTTCATTGACTCCCTCTCTTGTAAGGTCAAGGATTGTACCTGTCATTCCATTAAAAACATCTACCATTCTATTATTCTTTAAACAGATTACTCTGTCACCGACCTGTGGGTTAGGTGTATCAAAGTGCAGTGCTCTTATTGCCTTATTTAGATTTATCCTTGTTCTGTTATAGCCACATAAGACCATAGTATCATCATTGTATGTATCAAAGATATCTCTTACAGTATCTTGGGTCTCCATTTCCATCTTATCCATCTTCTTAATAGAGCGAGAGAACTCTTCAAAGGGTACACTACCGTACTTGCGTGCAATCTCTGATACTTTAATTATGGGATTATTCGCTTCCTGCCTATATATCTCTTCAAGGGTTTGATCTGGTTTGGCCATTAGATTAAATGTGCTATTAATAGGGGCTAACTGTCCATGATCTCCAACTGCCAATATAGGTTTTTCAAAACTTAAAAGGTCTTTCCATATCTCTTCAGTTACCATTGAGGCTTCATCTACAATTATTAAATCATATTTGAAATCCTCTTCTGGTATTTTTTCCCATCCAACTATGTTATCTTTCTCATCAGTAATTGCACGATATATTAGCCTATGTATTGTTCCTACAAAGTCAGAACTATTTAATGCTTTACTTTCACTTAACTTCCTGTTTAAAACTCTAGTAGCTTTTCCTGTATAGCTACAGAACGCTATTTTTAATTTTTTGTTCTCTTTATGCAGATAATTACTTATATATCCTAACAGCGTTGTTTTACCTGTTCCAGCATATCCTCCTAGTGTGATATACTGATATTTAGATGATTTAAACCAATCTAATATATTTTCAGATATTTTTAATTGTGTCTTTGAGAGTTCAAAATCCTTCATAAGTAAATACATAATATTACAATACACAACAAAATGAAAAGAATATTCATAATGTTACTTCTTCTAATACTTTTCTTAATTCCTTCTGTACTTCAGGTATCAGCACAAGAGAGTACACAACCTAAATTTGCAGTGTATTTTGGTGGTATAGGGTGTCCTCACTGTGCAAGGGTTACCCCTGTACTTTTAAAGAGGGTTCAGGAGGGAGAGATGATTGTAATGGAGTATGAGATATACAAGAATTTAGCAAACTCCCAAGCTCTTTCTGGTTATGCAGATTCTTACGGATTGAGTCTTGGAGTTCCACAGATAATGTTTGATAGAGAACTTAAGTATTCAGGAGATACTCCGATATTAAATAATCTAGATGAAATGATTCAGAATGCTCCACAGGGAGAGATATTTCTTGCAGATGGTAAGTCAGTATCATTTGAAGATTTAAATTTAAGTGATTTAACAAGATATCCTACCTTTTACTCTAAGGATAGGATAGCTATTAGAAAATCTTTAACGAAGCTTACGGATGAACAAAATAATCAAATAAAGAACTTTATTAGTAGTTCGACTATTAAAGAAGCTATAACAGATCTTAATGGGAAGAAGAGTAAAACAGAGAAAGCAGAATACTCAGGTGGCTCTTTAAAGTTTGAGAATGCTTTAGAGGTAAATGGATGGTTACTACAGTGGAATGGGGAATCTTTAGAGGGTGGTAGTTCAGCTGTAACAAATGAAACAACCTCCAGTAGTACTCAAGGAGTTTCTATTGGTAAAACTATTCTACTTGGGCTTGCTGATTCTGTTAATCCATGTGCTATATCAGTACTAGCACTTATGCTTATCGCTATAGTTACATATAATCCTGGGAATAGAAAGCAGGTGCTTTTAGCAGGACTTTCATTTGTACTTGCTGTAGTAATTATGTATCTATTCTATGGTTACTTAATCATTACCGCTTTTCAATTTATACAATCATTAGCCTCCATAAAGCTATACATATACAAAGCTCTTGGAGTAGGAGCAATAATACTTGGGATATTAGAACTAAAGGATTACTTTAAATACAAGCCGGGGGGAGTAGGTACAGAGATGCCACTATTTTTAAGACCTAAGGTAAATAAAATAATTTCAAAGGTTACATCTCCTATCGGTGCTTTCGGTATGGGGCTATTTGTAACAGTATTCTTACTACCATGTACAGTAGGACCATATATTATTCTTGGAGGTCTTTTAGCGGAGCAAGGTTTTATAAATGCTATTCCTATGCTTCTACTGTATAACCTGATATTTGTCCTACCAATGATAGCTGTAACTATTATTGTATTTTTAGGATCAAAGAGAGCAGAGGATGTAAAAGATTGGAAGGAGAAGAATGTAAGAAAAATGCACCTTATTGCAGGTGCATTAATGCTTCTAATTGGAGTATTGATGGTCTTTGGAGTTATTTAATCTCCAATAGCTCTACATCAAATATCAAACCAGCTTTTGCAGGGATTAAATCTCCTGCTCCGTATTCACCGTACCCTAACTCAGATGGAATTCTTAAGGTTCTTTTCTCTCCTACCTTCATTCCTTTTACCCCTTCTTCCCATCCTTGAATTACCATATTCTCGCCTAATACAAACTCAAATGGTGCATCCCTATCATATGAGCTATCAAACTTAGTCCCATCTTTAAGAGTACCTGTATAGTGTACTACAACAGTATTACCCTCTACAGCTTGAGGACCATCTCCCTCTTGAATAGTTTCAATTTCTAATTCTTCAAAATCAATCACATCTTCTACCTCCTTTCCATTTGAGATATCCTCCATACTATCAATAGTTAAGGAATTAACACTCTTATCTTTTCCTAAATATACAAAGATTAATACTGAAGCGACAATTATAACGGGAATTGTAACAAAAAGAAATTTAGCGCCTTGTGGTATTTCCATTTGATTAAGTTTTTAAAATTATCTTTTTGAATATACCAGTATATATTAAATCATACAACTTAATATTATTTGTATATCAAATATTGTTATGCTAGAATTACAGTTATAGTTACCCTTTATAATAAATTTTTACTTCTACTACTGTGCCTATCCAAAAGCAAATTGTCCAAAATACCCTCGATTTAATAAAAAATGTTGAATTACGATCATATCGTAAAGGTGAGCTATCTCCACTACAGATAAGGACAATGGTCTTTATCAAAGATAAAGGTTGTGTGAAGTCTAGTGAATTAGCAAGACAGTTTAATGTAACACCTGCTACAATAACTGCACAGATTGACAAACTTGTTAATAATGGATGGTTAGAGAGGTGTGATGATGGTGATGATAGAAGAGTAATAAATATAACTCTTACTAAAAAGGCACAAGAAGAGGTAGATGAGTTAGTAGAAAAAACCATTAAAAAGTATAACTGGGTATTTCAATCTTTAACTAAAGAAGAGCAGAAACAGTTTCTAAGTTTGGTTATAAAGATAAATCAGAATGCTCCTAGAAGTGAGCTAGCATCTTAATATGGCAGATAAGAAGTTACTGTATATTGATACAGAAACAACTGATGTTCAAAGTAAAGACCTCATCCAAATAGCGTTCATTACAGATGATCCAAACATATGGATGAATCTTTTTGTAAAGCCTAGACAAGAGATATCCTTTGGAGCAATGGCTATACATAATATTACACCTGAGGATGTTAAAGATTTAGAATTTTTCGAAGATACCAAGCTTCCAACAGAGGGGATAGATCCTGAATATAAGGGTAGTTCATTAAAAGAGTACTTACAATTTCTAGCAGATAAATATATTTGGGTAGCTCATAATGTAGATTTTGATATTGAAGTACTTAATAAGAAAGGTATAGAGGTAAGAGATACAATATGTACACTCAAAGTAGCTAGGAATGCTCTAACTACAAAGGATGGTCATGATTTAGAGAGCTACAGACTTCAATATCTTAGATTCTATCTAGGCCTTTATAAAAAAGAGAACAAAGATCATATTACAGCACATGATGCACTTAGTGATGTTTACTTTCTCAAAGATCTTTTTGAATACTTAAGAGAGAATACAAAGCTCTCTATAGAAAATATGATATTAATAACTAAACAGCCACAAATAATTAGAGAGATGTCCTTTGGTAAATATATGGGTAAAACCTTTGAAGAGATAGAGAGAACTGATAGAGAGTATCTTGAATGGTTAGTGGATAGTATGGCAGATAAACCTGACTTACAGTGGAACGCTAAGAGAGCTCTAGATGCTGGTTTAAAGGGTAGAACTCAATCTCTTTTTTAACTCTTTCTTTAATTCATCAACATCTTCCTGTCTAAAGACAGACATAATCATAAAGTCTTTAAAGTCCTTACTAAGAGTCTTCTCTAAAATCTCTTTCTGCTCTAATGTAATAACATCTGCTTTTGTAAAAAGTACAAACTCATTAAGAGAATCTAAATCTTTAGAAATTCTTTTAAATTCCTCTCTCATATCTAAGTGAGAAGATTTTAAATCCTCATTCTCTAAACTAATACAGTGAACTAATAAAGAGGCATACTTAGTATGTTTAAGAAATTGAGTACCAACACCCTTACCTTTGTATGTACCCTCTATTAATCCAGGAAGATCCATAAGGATAAAGTGATCCATAACAGCAAGTTGAGGTTCTAAAGTTGTAAACTCATAGGAAGCTACCTTGTACTTAGCATTTGTAAGAGAGTTAATAATACTAGACTTACCTGCATTAGGGTACCCTAAAAATATTGCATCAGCTTTTAGATTTAACTCAAGTCTAAGAACCTTCTCCTCACCTTTCTGTGCTCTCTGTCTTGAGAGCTTACCATCCCAACCCTCTCCTCTTAATGTAAAGTTACCAGTTCCTCCCATGCCTCCCTCTAACATCTTTACTCTTTGACCACTCTTTGTAATAGAGAGTATCTCTGTACCATCATCATTAAATACCTTTGTTACTAATGGTACAAACACTGTTAACTCCTTACCCTCTTTACCTGTTCTTTTGTTTTTCTCTCCTCTTGCACCATCTTGTGCCTTTAATGTTACATTCTTGTCTAAGTGTGTAAAATCAAAGTAGTTTGTACTACCTTCAAAGTAAACATCACCACCCTTGCCACCATTACCACCATCTGCTTTTCTCCAGCTATCAAACGCTATTATCCCTTCACCACCATCTCCTGATTTAATTGTTACTCTTAATAGATCTTTCATATGGAGACATTGTACAGTACAATAGAGAGTTTTGTAACCTTTTGACAATATATTTTCCTAGTGATACTCTAAATATAGATACTGTTTTGATAATTTACAGATATATCATATGACAAACAGATTTGCTGTTAAGTTTGCAGGTGAGAGTGGACAGGGTATAAATACTTTAGGTGAGATATTAGCCAAAGCTATTAAAAACTCTGGATATCATACCTTTGCATATAGAGAGTATCCATCCATAATTAAGGGTGGGTATGCATCATATCAGATGGATTTC
>JBBADY010000023.1:0-11281 GCA_041656215.1 Candidatus Dojkabacteria bacterium
TTATACTCCTTAATCTTTAAATCTTCCTTTGATGGATGCAGTATGTATGTGTTGTCCCAACCTAATACACTTTTAGCCCAGAATATATATGTATTAGCTAGTACATTCTCAATGCCTAAGCTTGGTAGTACATCTGTTATATAATCCAAAAACATTTTGTTTGGACCAATGATTAAACTCTTACTTGGTCTAATATGAGCTTTGTAAGCATAGAAAAGGTAGGCTAATCTATGTAGTAAGATTGTAGTCTTACCACTACCTGCTACACCTTGAATAACTACGGGTTTGTTTATCTCTTCTCTAATAATTTCATTCTGCTGTGCTTGGATTGTAGATACAATATCTTGTAGCTTTTGACCTAATCTTTCATTTAATTGAGCAAGTAAGAATTCATCAGCAGCAATATTACCACTCTTTGCATCATATATATGCTTTATTCTAGCCTCTGAGATACTGAACTGTCTTTTTTGGATTAGATTACCCTCTCTAATACCTGTAGGGCTATCATACTGAAGGTTATTTGCAGGACCACTATTTTCATAGTAAAGGTTTGCTATTGGTGCTCTCCAATCACTTATTAATGGCCTATATGTATCTCTATCCATTAATGCGAACTTACCAATGTATATTGGTAAATCTCTCTCATTACCTCTTAGTTGTGTTTGGAATACTATCTTACCGAAGTATGGAGTATCTAACTTTATTAACTCCCTATTTATTCTCTCTATACACTCCTCAATACTTCTTAATATCTTGTTATACACCCCTGCAGCATCTGCTCTTGCATCTAAGTCTGTTTCTCTTGCAATGATTTGGACTTGCTCCTCAAGCTCTATCTCTAAATCCTCTAATCTTTTTATCATCCTCTTAGAGGTTTGTGCATTGATATCTGTGATTTTTTTAAGGTGGGGATACTCTTCTCTCTCATTATCTGTTTTGGGGATTACACTCTTGAAATCGTTAATTTCATCTACCCGTGTATATATTGGGTTTAATTCTTTTTCAAATGTTTGCATTGATTTCGTGATGCAAATTTATGGCATCGGCATTTTACATTATCTAATATCTATTGTCTATGCACTTTTATTATTCTTCATCCCTGTGTATTATTAAATATGAGTGGATCTATTAAATTACTTCTGTATATTATCTTTGTAGCAGTCATATTTCTGTTTGTACAAGACAGGTTTAATATCTTTGATGTTGACTTTAGAGATACAGGTAGTAAGGAGAAGGTAGAAGAAGAGAAAGAGGTTGATGGAGTAGAAAGTGTAGAGCTGTACAATGAGGATGGTAAGAGTGTATTAGTAACAGTAGAGGTAGCTGATACAGAGCTACTGAGAATGACCGGGCTTTCTGGTAGAAGAAACTTAGGTGATTATGAGGGTATGCTTTTTATTATGGAGAGTGAGGCTATCTCTGGTTTCTGGATGAAGGATATGTATATTGGTTTAGATATTATATATATAGATTCTAAGGGCTTTATTGTTGATATTAAGGAGAATTTAAAACCGTGTGAGGAGAATTACTGTCCGACTGTTTACTCTAATGAACCCTTTAAGTATGTATTAGAGGTAAAGGAGGGGTTCAGTGAAATTAATAGGGTAAGGGTTGGAAATAGCGTGATATTTAATATATCATCTATGGATTAGTTAATATATTAGATATCTTGTATGATTCAGACCTTTGTTGATTGGCTAGTAACCATTATTACTACCCTTGGATATCCTGGTGTAGCCCTCTCTGTATTTATTGAGAGCTTCTTTGCACCTATACCTAGTGAAATTATACTTCCATTCTCTGGCTTTGTAGCATCTACTGGAGCTTTAAATATATATTGGGTAATAGTGGTGGCTACCTTAGCTGCATATGTTGGTACACTACCTTTCTACTTTATCGGTAGATGGGGTGAGAGGTATGTTTTTACATTCCTAGATAAGTATGGCAAGTATCTATTTATTGACAGAGGGGATGTAGATTGGGCATTTGGGTTGTTTGAAAAACATGGTAACAAGATTGTACTTGGTGGAAGATTAATACCCATTGTAAGAACCCTTATCTCATTTCCTGCTGGTGTAGCAAAAATGAAGTTTGTAGTCTTCTCCATATATACCTTAATTGGGGCCCTTCTCTGGAATACTCTTTTAGCATATGCAGGATATATACTTGCAGATAGCTGGGAGAGTGTAGGTGCATGGATTGGTAAGTATGAGAAAGTGATATTGGTAATAGGGGGGCTTGTTGTTGTTCTGTACTTCTTAAGAGGATATTTAAGGAAGAGGAAAGTTACTACGCTAAGTTCTTAATTAAAGATACTCCTGTCATATCAGAGGGTATTGGTATCCCCATTATATCTAGAATGGTTGGTGTAATATCCTTTAATGCTCCATATTGAAGGTTTCTAGGTGCCATATTTATACCAGAGAGTATCAATGGTACAGGATTAAGAGAGTGTTCAGTATCCATTTCTCCAGTATCAAGATTTATTACCTCTTCTGCATTGCCATGATCTGCTGTAATTACTACTGCTCCTCCTCTTACTGTAAAGTTTTTAACTAACTCCTCTACACAGTAATCTACAACAGAGACAGCCTTAATGGTAGCTTCTAAATTACCTGAGTGTCCTACCATATCTGGATTTGCAAAGTTTACAACTATGAAGTCATAGATATCAGACTCTATCTTTTTAAGTAAAACATTTGTCATCTGTAGTGCACTCATCTCAGGTTTTAAATCATATGTAGCAACAGAGGGAGAGGGTATCTCTATACGGTCTTCATTGGTGTATCTAATAGAGGCGCCACCGTTAAAGAAGTAAGTAACATGAGGAAATTTCTCTGACTCTGCTATCCTTAACTGCCTTAATCCATATGAGGCTAATATATTACCGATAGGGAGTGCAATGTACTGCTTTGGGAAGAGTACTTTAGGTGGGAAGTTTTTCCTATACTCAACCATACTTGCAAAGAAGATAGGGTATATGTTTGCTCTTGGAAATTCTGTAAAGTTACTATCTACAAGAGCTCTTGTAAGCTGCAGTGCCCTATCTGGTCTAAAGTTAAGGAATATGACTACATCCTTACTTCTAATCTCACTGTCTTGAACTAATACGGTAGGTTCTACAAACTCATCTGTAATATTTTTTGCATATGATTTTTCAATACACTCCTGATATGTACCACATTTATTCCCTATATTTTGTGTAATTAAGTCATATGCTTTCTTTGTTCTACTCCAACTACTATTCCTATCCATAGCCCATGCTCTTCCGCATACTGTTGCAATTTTACCAAGCGAGTACTGATCTAATGTTTTCTGCAAATCGTCTAGATATTTTCTTGATGAGTTGGGTGGGGAGTCTCTTCCGTCAGTGAATGCATGTATAAAGAGTTCTCCGTTGAAGTTACTTTCTGCAAAGTATTTAATAGTGGCTTTTAGGTGATTAATATGTGAATGTACACTCCCATCACTTAGTAATATTAAAAGATGTATTCTTGATTTCTGCTTGTTTGCATATTTAAGAGATTCTTGAAGTACTGAATTTTTAAAAAAGAGTCCCTTTGATATGGATTGATCTATTCTAGGTAAGGTCTGAAATATTACTCTACCTGCTCCAATGTTAGTATGTCCTACCTCACTGTTACCTTTTACATCTTTAGGAAGCCCTACAGCCTCTCCAGAGGCAAGTAAATATGTATGTGGAGATGTACTCCAAAGGGTTGAGAGATTACGTGGATTAGCCCTTACCACAGCATTACCTGGTGAATCAGGTGCAGCTCCTACTCCGTCCAATATTATTAGTAATACTTTTTGTTTAATGTTCATGACAGTTTCTAATTATACATTGTGGCATAATTTCGGAAATTATTCTATAATAGCCGGTGCATATTTATATTTATGCTTTTATATATTACAATAAATGATATGGATACAAAGATTACAAAGATAATAGAAGGGGGAGATAGAAAGAAAAGACCTGATGTAAAGGTTGGAGATACTGTTAGATTACATATGAAAATTAAAGAGGGTAGTAAAGAAAGAACTCAGATTTTCGAAGGTGTAGTTATCGGTATGAAGGCCTCAGGTGCAAATCAAACGGTTACTGTAAGAAAAATATCTTACGGAGTAGGTGTAGAGAGAGTAGTTCCTCTACAATCAAATCTCTTAGAGAAGATGGAGGTTGTTAAGAGAGGTACTGTTAAAAGATCAAAGCTATTCTATCTTAGAGATAGGGTTGGCAGAAGAGCTTTAAAGGTAGGCTTACTTAAGGATCTATATCTTACAGATGAGGTAGAGGTTCCTACAGTAGGTGAAGAGGAAGAGATTGTAGAAGAGGAAGCTGTAGAGTAAAATCTACTCAAGCGGGAGTAGTTCAATGGTTAGAATATCTGTTTTCCAAACAGAGGGTTGCGGGTTCGAGTCCCGTCTCCCGCTCCAGATTCATATCAGCAATGTGCCTTTTTGATGTAATTTTCCTCTTTGTAAGGTATAATTAGGTATGATTAAGGGAGGCGAGGATTTCTTTAAAGATAAAAATGATGATTACAGTTCAAACTCAGGTGGTAGCCTGAGAGGTATTTCTTCTAGTAGAATTCCAATGATAGAGCAGATGTATGAGTTAATACTTGGTAGAAAGCCAAGCAGTAGAGAATCTGCATATTATAAATACAGTCCACTTAGTGAGGATGAGATTCGTATTAAGCTTTTAGAATCACAAGAGCATAAAGATATTATAGAGGATGCTAAAAGAATCAAGGGATTAGAGAATGAGCTTAGAAGTAGTCAAATAGGTGAGAAGAAGCTAAGTCAGCAGGTAGTTGATTTAGGTAAGCAGATTGATGAGAGTCAAATGCTGTTAAATGAGAAGAGCAATATAATATTAGAATTAAGAGAGCAGCTTCAGAACCCATACAACCTTCCTTCACAGATACAGAAATATGAAGAAGGTTTTGATGTATACAAAACAGTAAGGGTTAAAGAGGGAAGTGAAACGAGTAGAAAGAGCTTTATGGATATTCTAAGAAATCTTCTTAATATGTTAATTAAGTAGTATGTCTACAAAAGAGTTTGGTGAGAAATTAAAGAGTGCAAGATTAGAGACAGGGCTGTCTCAAAGAAGTCTTGGATTAAGTATAGGGCTTTCTGATAAAACAATTAGTTCATATGAGTCTTCTAGATCGTATCCTAACTTAGAGATATTAAAGAGGCTCTCTGAGGTATTAAAGAAGCCTGTAAACTACTTCCTATCATCTGTAACAGAAGAGGTAAAAATATCAGATCAACTAAATAGAATATTACGTAAACAGGAAGAGTTAGAGAAAGAACTAGACACTTTAAAAGGATTACTTAAAAGGGTGGAGTAAGCCATACCTTAAGTTTTTTTATCAATTTCCCCGATACCTTATATAGTACAAAAACTACAATACCAATAAGTATAACTGCGAGTGCTACCATTAACATTATACTTACAGAGTATTCAGAATCTACTGGTTGTACTACAAGAGAGTTACTTAATGTAACTGTAGAGCTTACACTGTTAGTGTAGTTAGTATCGTATTGCCATGATATTACACTTGCAGATATCTCATATGTTCCTGCTCTTTGTGGATCTACATTTATTTTAAATTTGTATGTTTCATCTTTATTTAGATTTACAAACTCCTTATGTGAGCTTTTTACTAATAGAGTTGATGGAGCTTCCCAAAGTATTTGAGTCTTTTGAGAATCTATTTTAGGAGTTATGTAAAGAGTATATGGGATATTTTTAGTAAGAGCACTCTGTGTTCCTCTGATTAGTTCTAATTCAAAGTAATTATTCTTACTAGTTACTGTTTTCTTCTCAGGATTCTCATTCACTATTGGTAATGACTCACTCTCTGCTACATCTTTATCTACAACTATCTCTTGATCTTTTGCAAAAAGAATCGTTGATAGAGAGAGAAAGAGTATTGGTAAAAGTAATATCTTTATATATTTCATCTTAATATTTTTGTAATAGCCATTTTATATATCTTGTATGCCTGTTGTGCACTATCATAGCTTACATCTGCATCTTTGTGTACTATCTCATTTCTTAATTTATGTACATCCCATATCTTTTGATAGTAATCTTTTCTAAAAAGAGATTTAGCATTTTTAAGATTATCCCCACAGCTACTTTCATTGTTATATCTAATCTGTAAAGATTTACTCATAAGGTTATCTAGTTTAATAATGGCATCCCTTCTTGCATACACTTCATCACTTTCGCTTTGCTCTCTTAAATCATCTAATCTCTTTAGTAGCTTACTTTTCTTCTGGAGAGGTACACGCTTACTATTATATCTTGCCATTACAACAAGAACAGCTATTAAAACTACTATGGTAATTGTAAGTATTATGCTGTTATCCATTTCTATTTGTAAATTTTTTAATTAAGAAATACATAGGTATAGCGATAAGTATATATACAAGTATAGAGAAAAGTTTAGAAAGGATCTTTAATGCACTACTATCCTCTATTAAATCTATCTCTGTTTCTAGATACTCTTCATTTGTAAACTCTGTACCACTCTGTGCACTTAGTACAACGTAAAGAGATGATTCTATCTTATCCGAGGGTATATTGAACTGTATCTCACTTAAATCCCCAGGCAGTAGTATTGTACTACTGTTATTCTCTATATAGTCGGTGTATAGGTTAAGGTTAGGCTTAGATTTAACAAAGTTGATAGAATCTAATACTGTATTACCAATATTCTCTACACGTATAGAGCCTTGTAAGTGGGAGTTAAGGATATTGTAAGGCTTAAGAAATATATCTGCCTTCATACTGTATACACTCTCTGGTATATCTCCCTGTATGTCAATTTTAAAATCATTCTCTGTGTAATATGAAAGTTTAGGAGTATTAGCATTATCATATCTAAAGAGTAGGGATACATGATCTTGTAAGGAGCGTCCCCAAAGAGAGGTATTAGAGTAATCCTCTAAGAATGGATCTACCTGTATCCAATCCTTCTTCTGAATATCGAAATACTCAACCCAGTAATGGTACATGCCATCTGGATGATAGTCTGAGATATTTGTAACATACCCTATTACAAGTCTTGCAGGTATATCAAAGTGTCTAAAGAGAGTTATCATTGCATCTGCATAGTCTTCACTTGTAGAGCTAGCCTGTTCACTAAGAGCTCTCTCTCCTCCTAGTCTTACAGAGCCTGTAAGAGAGCCAATTGTTAATACATTAGGCTCTAAGTTTTTAATCACAAACTGGTATAAAACCTTATATATTAACTCCTGTCTAGATTCACTCTTAATATCATATATACTTTCTATTTCAATATCTGTTAGTCCAGAATCTTTTATCCATTTATTTACTCTTTTCTCTAACTCACTATCTTTAATTTCCCAAAGCTTTTGTGCTTCTATCTTTGGTGTAGAGAGATTTGTAAATACTGATTTCTCCATCAGCAATGAGCCCTCTATTGAAACTGCAATATTACTTTGTGGTGCTATCTCATACTGTAGTATGTAGTTCCCATTTATATCTTTGTAACTTCTGTTTGGCTTAGGCTGTACATTGATTAGGAGAATCTTTTGCGTATTTGTGCTTGGAGGTATGTTAATTTCAGAAGAGATGATACTATCACTACTGTTTATTAAATTCCTACTTATTGCAAATTTGTAAACAACCTTTTCTCCAAGAGATATATTTACTCTACTACTCTTAGGAGGTGCAGTTTCAACCTCAATATTTTCACCCTTTTGGGTTAAGTTAGTAATAGGGGTGGAGCTCCAGCCAATATCTCCAAGAGAGTGTGGGTATGTAAATGTAAAGCTTCTTGAGGTTGTGTCTTTAACAGAGGATATAAGGGATAGAGTTTCCCCAGTATGCTTTGTACTGTAGGTTAGTTTAAGAGTAACAGGTTTCTCTTTTGATACTAAAGCATTCTCTAGATCAATAACTAAGTCTGTTGCAGATTGTCTATCATAGTAGGTTGGTTCTAGTTTTGAATTCTTTGTAACAGAGAATACCTCTGGTCTAAGATTTTCCTCTGGTATTGTTACTGTGTAGTATGTAAGGACTCTAGGAGTTTCAGTAGTTGTAATAGTTAGATAGATAGTAGAGTTAATCTCCTGTCCATCCCATATATGATGGAAATCAGATTGGATATTAAATCCATCTAATGCAAATGTTTTCTGTGGATAGAGTGAGAAGAAGAAAAAGAGAGCAAGAGATATACTAAATATCCACAGAGTTCTCTTTAAATAACCATTCAAATTTCTCATATTTTCTCATTACTTGCTTTACAATTGGTGTCTTTGCTGTGATACCGTACTTAGAAATAACGCTCTCCCAATTTATTTTCTCAGGATCACTGACTATTTTATACTCAGGGTTACGTACAATTTCCTGCTTAGCATTTTTCCTAATAATATAATAGGCCATTCCACCTCTATCATCAAGCATAATCCTTGAAGACGCATCTCTTGCTATTAATTCAAGCACTATTAAGTTTGATGTTTGTCTAGAGTTTATAATAGAGCAGGTATATCCTTGTGGTACTATAATTTTCTGTCCTTTCTTTATCTGCGATTTAATAATTCTGTTCTTAATAGGGGAGTCATATTTTTGAAGTAATACTGTTCCTCCTCCATATATAACTTCTAATATTCGTGGTCTTCTAAGGGATCTTGTTGCGAATGTTTTAGTGTACTCTATACCTGCAAGATTGGGAAATACAAGGTAGATATTAATCTTTAGATTCTTACTTTTAAATACCTCATCCTTATCTAAATCCTTATATTTTTTATAGAATATTTCTGGACAGTTAAGATCTTCATTAAGTAGTTGTGAACGAATATCGTCAATACAAACAGTCGTTGTACCTGAGATTGTTAATCCTTGGGGCTGTAATTCTTCTTCACTGTAAAAAAGGGGCAATCCTGAGGATCGCTTTAAATCTATTCTAGCCATATGTTGCTATTATACCACAACATGCATTAATTGGCTTGCTTAAACGATTTCGTTAACTCTGAGAACACAAAACCAACAATAGAGAAAAAGATTAAGGCAACTATTGGAGTAAGCTCTATTGTAAATTTATCAATAATCATCTCCTCTGGAACAATACCTTTAAAAGGAGTTATGAAATTTTGAGAGAGATCATATACCCAACTTACTAAGGAGTTTGTTGGATTTGCATTTATTACCTTCAGTATTATCCTAAACACAATTAATGTTTGAACAAAGGTAGTAACTGTATAAAGGATTTTAAAAATGAATGTAAGCATATATATCTTTTATTAAAAAGTATCTAAGTTGTCAACATAGTAATCTAATTCTCTCATATATCTTGCAACACCGTTGGCCCATGCATGTGCAGGATTTTCACCACACGGTGGACAGTATGTAGCCTCTATTTGGAAAGGAGTTAGGTTAGTACCGTATCCAAGTGCCATTCTTCTTGTTACCTCTGCTATACCGTGCCCCCATGTGTCAAATTGACTCCATCCTCTCTCTGTTGGATTGGCTCCTCTCCAACCCCATGCATTGTTTGTTCCTCTTGGTATTAGATTACCAAAAGCAGATTCTACACCGGAGATAGAGACTATCAATCTCCAATCTAAACCGTATGTATCTGCCTCTTCGATAAAATTCTTTGCAAATGGATACATAGGGGAGTTGTAAGAGAGTAAGAACTTTTCCATTGCTAATATTCTAGGATCTTCTGTTAAGATTTGACTCTTACTATTAACTTTTTTAAGCAGGTCTGGAGTTGAAAGAGTATTAATATTGTACTCCTGTGCATACACTTCGCTGTTTGAAAGTGGTGTTAGATAGTTTAAGGTTATCTCTTTACTTGCACGTATCTCATTTAATATGAATGACTTAGTTAAACCCTCTATAGAGGGGGAGATTAAAAGTATGTATATTAAAAAAGAAAGAAAAATTAGAGAGCCTCTAATTAAGTTAGACTTTGTAAAAGTGTCTTTCCATACCCATTTCTTTGTTGTACTTGAAATGTATCCCTTGTCCATACTAACCTAGTATATCAGAACTAGATGAGCTATTGAATTTATGTTTACGCATTTACATCTGCATACAGAGTACTCTCTGTTAGATGCAACAATTCGTTTGCCTGATCTTGTTAAAAAGATTTCAGATGATGGAATGAAGGCTTGTGCCCTTACTGATCATGGGAATTTGTATGGGGTATTAAAATTTAAAAGCGCTATGAAGGAGGCTGGTCTAAAGGCAATATTAGGGTGTGAGATATATATCGCACCAAGAGGTATGGAGCAGAAAGATTTTGGAATAGATAACAAGTATAACCATATGGTCCTGTTAGCTAAGAATCTCACTGGTTACAAGAACTTAATCAAAATTGTTTCAATTGCTCATATGGAAGGCTTCTACTACAAACCCAGGATAGATTTTGAAACATTAAGTAAATATAGTGAAGGTATAATTGCTCTCTCTGGCTGTTTAGCAGGTCCTGTTGCAAAACCTTTACTACAAAATAACTATGATGCAGCATTGGAGGCAGCAAAGAAGTATAGTGAACTGTTTAAAGAAAACTTCTATATTGAGATTCAAAGAAATGGAATGGAAGAGCAAGAACTTGTTAATGAATCTCTTCTCAAGATATCTACAGAGCTTAATCTTCCTCTTGTTGCTACATGTGATTCTCACTACTTAAATAAGGAAGATGCATACATTCAAGAGATACTTTGGTGTATTAATGATGGTAAATCATGGGATGATCCTAGTCGAAGAAAAATGGCTACTAATGAGTTCTATGTTAAAACCCAAAAAGAGATGGAAGAGCTCTTTAATGATCTTCCTCAGGCCATTGAAAATACTCAGGTAATTACTGATAGCATCGAAGATTTTGATATTACATTCGGTAGGGTCGAGCCTCACTTTTTAGATCTTCCTGAAGGTGAGAAGTCAGGGCCATATCTAAAGAAACTTGCATTAGAGGGTGCTAAAAGAAAGTACGGTAAGGTTACAAAGGAGATTAAAGATAGATTGAATTATGAACTCGAAATTATAGATGAGAGAAGATACAATGATTACTTTTTAGTAGTTAGAGATTTTGTAATGTTTTGTAGAAAGAATGGGATCGTTGTTGGTATGAGAGGCTCTGGATGTGGTTCTGTTGTAGCATACTGTGTTGATATCACAGATATTGAACCCATTGGATGGGAGCTTTACTTTGAGAGATTCCTTAATCCTGAGAGAGATTCTCCTCCTGATTTTGATATAGATATTGCTGATAAGAGGAGGAATGAG
>JBBADY010000024.1:0-10808 GCA_041656215.1 Candidatus Dojkabacteria bacterium
AAGAAATATATCTTCTCTAGCTTCGTACTCCTCCCAAGATTCTACTTTGTGTTTAGATTTTTCTTTTCTTAATTTTTTTGCTGAATCGAATTTTAAGCTCATATGGTGTGTATTCTACTAGTTTATGCCTAAACCTTCCAGTCCTAAGCCTTCTAACTGTATGTTTGTTAAATGATCAACAAAGGAGCCAACAGCAGACCATGGGCTTACAGTATCATCAGTATCCCAGAATCTAATCCTCCAGAAATATGTATTTGAGGAGTTAGAGAGCATTGTGCCTGCGTATGTAATATTAGGGCATACACTGTTATTAGGTGTAGATGTCATTGATTGTTTACCTGTATCCCACATGACTGTGCCTGTAAAGACGGAATTACTGTTTACTTCTATCTCATAAAAGACTGCACTATCAGTATTAATATCTGTATGTTTAGCTCTAAAGCTTGGGTATAGGGAGAAGATTTGATATGTAGGTGTTAAGTATCCATCTACTGTTAATTCTACTGGTGCATTTGGTGGTGAAGACATGGTGAATTGAGCAGTAGCAGACCATGGGCTTACTGTATCACTGTTATCCCACAATCTAATTCTCCAGTAATATGTAGCACCATTTAAACTAAGGGTTGTTCCGGCATATGAGAGATCTGCAATTCTAGCTCCATTAGCAACAGCACTCATAGCGGTTTTATTAGAGTCCCACATAACAGTTCCATTGAAAGCTGGAGTTGTATTTACCTCTATTTCATAGTAAATGGCTGTATCTCCTGTATCAGGATCGTTATATATTGCACTAAACTCAGGTGTTAAATCAGTTACTTTAGTTGGATTAGTAGCACCCTCAGTAAGTAGAGCTGTTGGTGCAGTAGGAGTGCTATTCATGGTGAATTGTGCAGTAGCAGACCATGGACTTACTGTATCGCTGTTATCCCACAGTCTAATTCTCCAGTAATATGTAGTTCCATTTGTACTAAGGGTTGTTCCTGCGTATGATTTATCTGCAATTCTAGCACCTTGGTTAACAGCACTCATAGCGGTTTTATTGGAGTCCCACATGACAGTACCATTAAAAGCAGAGGTAGTATTTACCTCTATTTCATAGTAAATGGCGGTATCTCCTGAATCAGGGTCATTAAATATTGCACTAAATTCTGGTGTAATATCTCCTACTCCTGATGGGTTAGTAGTTCCCTCTGTAAATAAAGCTGTTGGTGCAGTAGGAGAAGCATTCGATATTTCTTCTCCACTAGGATATTCTGCAATCGATGTTGCAAGAGAGATTTTTCTTTCTACTAAAACTGCAGTACGGTATTCTGGGAAGCTAGAAGCATATTCACTAAATCCACTCGCAGTATGAGAATGAGAAGCAACGCTTGCAGAATCACCCATTATTGATTTCTTATATATTTTGGTTGTATTTAAAGATGCAGCACTTGCATAAATAGATACTTGATGTCTATGTGAAGCAGTTCCCCCTGTAGATAAAGAAGAACCTCCTTTTAATAGCCTATCGTCGTAGGAAGAATTATTAGACCAACCATATGGAGGTATACTACTGACGAGTATAGCTACCCCCTGGAAGGCACGTGTAGTAGTACTGTTTGGAGAAAGAAGTCGAGTAGCCATGTATGAGGGATCTAGATTAGCGGCTCCTGTTGTTCCAGAGAGTGTTGTATGCTGGTGAGTATACAAAGAAGCGGCGAGGTCTGGAGTTCTAGCCCAAAGGTCGGCTGTACCGTATGTAGTAAGAGCTTCGGTATCTTGTCCCCCAGTAGTAGTATGTGTATGTGTGCTATCTCCCCCTGTTGCACCATAAGATGAATATCCAGATAAATAATAGTTATCAAAACCAGCAAAAGATGTCCAATCGGCATTAGAAGTATTGAGTTGTATTGCCAAGAGATTGGAAGTAAGATTGTCAAGATTATTCTTATAGCAAATGACAGCTCTTTTATATGGTGGTATGGTAGAGCTATTATTAGAAGATACTTTGTATGTATGTGAGTGCGAATAAGCGAGTTTATTATCGTCGGTTCCTGCTGGGAATCCACTTGGAATAGCGTCAGGATTAGTTGTTGTAACTAGGCTTATTGTACCATGATTATGAGTATTAGAGCCACCGTTTATCCCGTATGAAGAAGCAATCATTAAGAATTTATTGTCAAAAGTTGTTTCTCTAATCCATTCCGATGGGCAAGCAGCATTTGCAAGCATTAAGAAATTCCCACTCCATGAGGTGGAGCCCACAGTAGCAGCAGGGTTACCATAGTAGAGATAGATATTTTTCCCACCTGTAGGAATATTTGGGACTCTGGCCCATATCTGCGTTGTAGAAGAATTACACCCTGCCTCTATCCAGTAACTTAAAAGAGAGTCATCACTATCTACAAATCTTAAATCATCACAATCTGCTTGTAGTTTGCCTGCGGATATTAAAGTTGCTGTATCTACTGTTATTAATACGTCTTCATCTGTAAGAGTACCTCCTGGATTACTTACTGTAATAGCTCTCCTATACATCCAACTAGAGCTATACCATGACTTTACATCTCCTTGATCTCTTGTTAAGAAATATATTGATACAGGTATAGCTATTAATACTACTAGTGTAGATGCTATTAATACTGTTTTCTTTGAAATTTTCTTAAACGGATTTTTCATCTATAAATATGATATCAAAAAAGAGTCAACAATCTAACTCTCTTTAGTTATCTCATACAGAATAATAGAGGCACAATTAGCAACATTAAGAGATTCTTTTTTACCTCTCATTGGTATATATATCTTCTCATCTACCCTTTCTAATATATCATCACTTACACCTCTTTTCTCATGACCAAAAAGTAATGCTACTTTATTAGGATACTGTATCTTTTGAAAGTGTTGTGCATCATCTGTTAGCTCTACTGCATAGATTGGAATACCCATCTCTTTTAATTCATCTATAGCTTCCTGAGTACTATCGTAATGCTCAGAGGGTATCATATCTGTAGCACCTAGTGCTGTTTTATCTAATTTAGGATTATCAATATCCGTTGTCATACCACAAAGATATATCTTTTTAACACTACCTGCTCCATCTGCAGATCTAAATATACTTCCTACATTAAAAGCAGATCTAATATTGTCTAGTATTATGTATATCTCCATTATTATTTAAAAAGATTTTCATATATATATTCAAGATCAACATTATCCCTATTTAATATCTCTCTTGCAACTGTTTTAGCCTCTTTAAAAAGTTTAATATCTGTTAAAGATGCTATCTTAAATTGTGGGATTCCAGATTGTCTAATACCGTATACCTCTCCAGGTCCTCTTCTTTGTAAATCATACTCTGCTACATCAAATCCAGAGTTATGTGATGAGAAATATTTTAATCTTTCTATTACTTCCTCTTTCTCTGCTTCTTTCTTACTTGCTACTACAAAGCAGTATGATTGTAAGTCTGATCGACCTACTCTACCTCTTAATTGATGTAGCTGTGCTAATCCAAATCTGTGTGCATCCTCTATTACCATTACAGTAGCGTCAGGTATATCTATACCTACTTCTATTACAGATGTTGTTACTAATATATTGAACTCCTTTTTTCTAAATCTTTCTACTATTTCATTCTTCTCTTTATCTTTTAACTTCCCATGTAGTAGCTCAATCTTAATATCTTTAAAGCTGTTATGTTTAAGATTTTCAAACTCTGTTAATACTGCCTTAGCATCCATCTTCTCTGATTCTTCTATTAGTGGATATACCACGAAAGCTTGCTCTTTATACTTACTCTCTTTAATCTTGCTTGCTACCCACTGTAAACAGGCTTCTCTTTTTCTAAATGGTACATACTTTGTATCTATATCTTTCCTACTCTTTGGCTTCTCTTTAATGATACTTACCTGTGTATTACCAAACACTATCTCAGTTAAACTTCTTGGTATTGGTGTTGCAGTCATAGTTAAGTAGTGAGGTGTTCTTTTCTGCAGCTTAAGAAGCTTCTCTCTTTGCTCTACTCCAAATCTGTGCTGTTCATCTATTATTACTAGATTAAGGTTCTCTGGTATATCTTTTTTAAAAAATATTGCATGTGTACCAACTATTAATCTACTCTCAGATGATTGTACTGTTTTCTTAGATGCTATCCAAAGCTGTATATCTATATTAAAAGGTTTAAGTATTTCTGTTAATGTTTCAAAGTGTTGCTGTGCAAGTACTGTTGTAGGTGCAAGTACTACAGCACTGTATCCATTTCTAATACTTTGAAGTATTGCTAGTGCTGCTACTACTGTTTTACCACTTCCTACATCTCCATTTAAAAGGCGATTCATTGGTAGGGGAGATGATATATCTAAGAGTATTTCCTTAATACTTTCTTTTTGATCATTAGTTAATGTAAATGGTAATGATTTAAAGAACTCTTTTGTAAGAGCTTTATCTTCTAATATTGGTAGAGAACTTAATTTAGATCTAGCCTCTTTCTCCTGCTCTAGCCTAAGTGCAATATGAAGCATTTCATCAAAGGCTAATCTCTCTCTTGCTTTAATTAAGGATTTCTCTGATTTGGGAAAGTGTATATTAAATATACTTGTAGGTAGTGATTCTAAATCTTTTATACTTTCTTTTGGTAATGGTTCTTTTACAATATCTTTTATTTCTGTTTTAAGGGTAAGTAGTATGTTTCTAATTGTTCTAGATGTTAGTCCCTCTGTCTCATGGTATATCCCTATTATCTTTCCTAAATGTCTTTGTGAAGATATGTCTCCTGTATATTTCTCATATTTAGGATTGTATATATTCTTACTTTTTCCTTTCTGCGTTATCTTCCCATCAAAGATATACCACTCTTTCGGTTTAAGACTTTTTTGTAAGTAGCTTTGATTAAAAAAAGAGATATCTAATGTGTCTGTACTGTCGCTTACTTTAACTTTTGTAAGGACTTTTCTTGTTTTAGTATATATATTTTTTACTTCAACTATTTGTGCTAAAAAAGTACCTTCATTGAGAAGTTTAAAATCAGAGATATTAAGAATCTCAGATGTATCTCTATATCTAAAAGGTATATGGAAGAGTAAGTCACCAATATTTTCGATTGATAGTTTTGAGAACTTAAGAGCTTGAGAGTTACCTACTCCCTTAACCTCAATTATTGGAGTTGAGGTTGAAAGGTTTGTCATATTTAAAGATAGTCAAACAAAGTAAGAAGGATTGGTACTAGTAAACTAGCAATCATTAATACTGCAATGAATATACTAAATATTTTTGTAAAAAGAGATGCTGTTTTCTTTTTCATTGTGTAGATTTTACTAGTATCTAATGTTTTTTCCAAGTCTTTTGTATTTTAGCCTGAGTACTAGGAGAATTAGCATACAAAACCCAGTCGGGATTTACAGATTTCTTTCCAGCTTGCGTTTTTATATCAACAATATCTCCTGTTTTAACTTCATAGTTATGCTTTACAGCATTACCATTTACCTTTGCGGATACCATACTGTTACCAATATCTGTGTGAACAAGATATGCAAAATCTACTACGGTGTCTCCTTTATCTAGCTGTAAGATTTTTCCTTTAGGAGTGAATGCGTATACATTCTCTGCAAAGATTTCTACATTAATTGGAATATTTACTTGTTGTTCCCTTAGTGAAATATTTTTCTGTATTTCTTTATGTATTTGTTCTACCCAACTGTACTTGTCTGTAGGTTTTGCATATCTACTTTTACTCTCTTTATATGCAATATGGGATGCAGGGCCGTATGTATTATGGTAGTACATCTCTTGACTCATTATTTGTAACTCTATGATATTGTTTGAGACTTTAGGTAGTATTATTGGCCCTTGTAGAGCTTTATATCCATTAGGTTTAGGGTGAGTGATATAGTCGTCAAATTCCTCTGTTAGAATTTCTCCATTATCCATTATTAGCTCTAATACTTTAAAACAGTCATTTTCACTCTCTGTAATTATTCTAAATGCTAGTAGATCTCTAATATTAGATATATTTATACTACTTCCCTCTTTAAGATTTTTCTTCTGTTTGTTATATATACTGTAGATACTTTTAAGTCTTCCATGTACTATCTGTTGTCCAGATATTGTAGAGGTAAGGTTTTCTAAATATGCAATGTATCTATCTCTTGCATCTACTGTGAAATCTTTACTCTCAAGCATATGTTTAATTGTGTTATACTCCTCAGGCCTATATATTTGTAATGCTCTTTCCTCAAGCTCCTTTTTAAGAATATCTAGATTTAGGTACTCTGCTAATGGACCGTAGATATTAAAAACTTTCTGTATCTTGCTACCTATTCTCTCAGAGGGCATGAATTCAATATGTCTAACATTGTCCAGTGTATCTGCAAGCTTTATTAATACTGCTCTAAGATCTCTAGCACTGTTAAGGATATATTTATTAATTATTTCAAACTCTGTATCTTGACTACCAGTAGCTTTACTTATACCTTCACACTGTTTTACTATGGTAAGAACCTCTTCTCCGAATTTAGAACTCATTTCTTTCTCTATATTATCCCTCTGTTGCTCATTCTTAGAGAGTACATTATGGAAGAGTGCACCTAATATTGTATTTGTCTCTAGCCCCATCCTTGCTAATGTTCTTGCTGTTCTAATGGAATGATTTACAAAGTGTTCTCCAGAGAGTCTACTCTGTCCTTCATGGTACTTTTGTGCAAAAGAGATTCCCTCAAGGATTAGGTCATTGAATCTCTTTGGGCTGTATTCTAAAAGTTGTTCTTGTAATGTTTTATCCATAGAGAAAGTAATCCCCTTATTGGAGATTTAAAAGTAATATATATCTCCAATTAGTTAGCTTTGTACTTAATTTGATATATGTGTTTCCCACACTTAAGTACATATGTTTTATTTGGGTCTAAAGTAATATTTAAACTCCAATCTGTAATTTTTTCTTCGTTTAGTTTTACTGCACCTTGCTCTACTAATCTTCTTGCTTGTGATTTACTCTCAGAGATATTTAATTGTGTAAGTAAATCTACAATAGATATTTCTGTACTATCTATTTCAACTACTTCTATATGGGTATCAACATCTATCTTTTGAAAGACATTTTCAAAGTATTTCTCTGCTTCCTTTGCTTCCTCCTCCCCTTTTATCTCTTTAGTAATCTGATATGCTAATTCTTTCTTTAATACAATTGGATTCTCTCCCTCTTCTAATCTCTTCTCTATTGCCTTTACATCATCTAATTCAAATGTAGTTAAAATTTCAAATCCAATTACTATTTGTTCATCGTTAAATGCCATTACTTTTCCATATATATCATTACTATTGTCACTTAGCTTTATCATATTTCCCTCCGATTTACCCATTTTTACACCATCTGAAGTCGCGAGTAACTTGCCTGCGAGTACAATTTTTTCTTTGTTTAATCTACTCTTTATTAAATCTCTTCCAGCTAACATATTAAAGAGTTGATCATTACCCCCTATTTCAACATCAATATCCATCATTACACAATCATATCCTTGCATTAATGGGTAGAGGAATTCGTTTAAATATATTGGTTTGTCTTCTTCAAGTCTTTTTTGGAACATATTCCTTTTAAGCATTTGTTGAACTGTGAATTCTGATGCTAATCCGATTATATCTGTAAATGTAAGAGGTTCTAACCATTCACTATTATATACAACTTTAACAGGGTTCTCTTTATTAAAGATATCTACAATATGGGAGGCTTGATCTACATATGTTTTCATATTCTCTTCTACCTGCTCTTTAGAAAGTGTAACTCTAGCAGATGTCTTGTCTGAAGGATCTCCTACTCTTGCTGTGAAGTCTCCAATTACAAAGTATACCTGATGACCTAACTTCCTAAAATCTTCTAACTTTCTCATACCTACTGTATGCCCTATATGTAATGTAGGTGCTGTAGGATCAAATCCTTGATATACATTTATTCTTTTACCTGAGGTTAGTAAACTCCTAAGTGCGTCTTTAGAGGGTAGAACCTGTTCTACTCCTTTCTCTAATATCCTATTTATTATTTTCTCATCTTTAAGTATTTCCATTTACCTTTGTATTATATATTCTGTAAGGTATTTTTACAAAGGTATATTAAGAATACAAATGAATTACTTTTTTACTACCCCTATTTCTCTCCTTTAATCACTCTTAACACTGCCTTTTGAAAAGAAGTTTAGTATTACTAAGAGTACTACTGCACCACCAGTTGCAACCAATATTGTGCCTACTAGGTTGTCTGCATTAATTCCAAATACTCCTGCTAAGTATCCACCTAATACAGAACCTACTAATCCTACAACGATATTTCCAATTAAACCGAAGCCAGAGCCTTTGTAAAGAAGACCTGCTAACCAACCTGCCAGTAAACCGATTATTAAAAGAACTAAGAGATTCTCCATATTTGTTGAGAGTAAAAAATTAACTAATACAGATATGGAATCTGTATATTAATATTGTATATGGAGTTATTTAGATAGTCAAATATTTAGCTATATGTATTTCCTACCTTTAAGCTTGTCAGGAAGGCACTGCTGTTTAGATTTCTTACTTTCTAAATCATGATCATATTCATATCCTTTACCGTATCCTAACTCTTTCATTAGTTTACTTTCTGCATTACGTAAGTTCATAGGGACGGGTAAGTTACCAAACTTCTCAATATCTTCCTTTGCTTTTATTTCTGCCATATATGCACTGTTATCCTTAGGAGCATTAGAAAGATATATTGCTAATTGAATTAGAAAAACTCCACATTCTGGCATACCAAGCTTTTGACACGATTCATATACACTGTTTGCAAGGATGACGGCTTGAGGATCTGCGTTTCCGATATCTTCACTAGCAAACCTAAGTAAACGTCTTGCAACATACAAAGGGTCTTCCCCACTAGAGAGCATTCTTTCTACCCAGTAAATGGCAGCATCAGGATTACTAGATCTCATTGATTTATGTATTGCAGAGATGATATTGAAGTGCTCCTCTCCATGTTTATCGTAGTAGAGAGGTTTTTGTACTACCTCGTAGAGAGTTTCTGGAGAGAGTATTGCTTTCTTTTTATCTCCCTTACTTGCTTGTACAAGTGTAGCTCCCATTTCTAATATATTTAATGCACTCCTTATATCTCCATTAGCTAACTCTCCTAATATTTGAATACTTTTTTTAGGTAGAGATATATCTGGATACTCTTTCTTTGCAATATCCTTTATTAAATTCTCAATATCCTGTTCTGTTTGTTGATTAAAAACAAATACCTTTGTTCTAGAAAGAAGAGCACTGTTAATTGTAAAAGAAGGGTTCTCTGTAGTAGCCCCTATTAATATTATTATCCCCTTCTCTACATATGGAAGTAGTGCATCTTGTTGAGCTTTGTTCCATCTGTGTATTTCATCTAAGAAAAGAACTGTCTTTTTGTTGTACTGCTGATTAGCTATGGCTATTTTAATAACCTTTCTTAACGCATCTTTACCACTTGCAACGGCTTGCATTTTGTAAAAATCATAGTAAAGATTTAGTGAGATGATATATGCAAGAGTAGTCTTACCAGTACCAGGAGGTCCCCAAAAAATCATAGAGGGGATATTTCCTGATTGTAAAAATCTCCTTATTGGTCCACTCTCTCCTACAAGATGTTCTTGCCCTATGAATCCATCTAATGAAGAGGGTCTATATTTTGATGCTAATGGTTCGTATACTGACATGTATACCCCATTGTACACTTTTAAGAGAAATATGGAATATCTGAATTACTAGAAGGTATACTGGTATACTACTTCACCATCTATATCAAAAGTTTTGCCCTTTTTAGTAGGAAGTCTATCCCTATATGTATATACAATTGTATCTTTTACTAACTCTTTCTCAAACTTCTTCTCCAGTATTTCTAAAACATCCCTTGCTAAACAGCAGTATATTACACTGTATGAAGAGAGATCAGCAGAGAAGAAACTCTCCTCTTTTATCTGTATCTTAGGATTAAATGGGTAAAGAAGTAGTTTCTTTAATTTAACAAAAAGTAGTAGTACAGGACTAATTTCATATCCAGTACTCTTACATTTATATCTTCTGTATGTTTCAAAAACCATTCTCCCATCTCCACTTCCTAAATCAACGAAGGAATCTTTAGAGGAGAGATTAAAGAGATCTATAATCTTTTTAGAGGCTTTCTTTGGCGTTGTGTAAAAGGGAGTTAAGAAGTTTAAAAGAAGGGATACCATATATGCTAAGAAAAGCATAACTACCAACAGTACTATCGCAAGTGCTAATCCGTTTGGCATATGAGATAATATGGTGATTAAAAATAAGGTATATGAATATGATAGACGGAATTTTACTAATAGACAAGCAGGAGGGTATAACCTCATACGATGTAATTAGGAAATTAAAGAGAGCTCTTAAGAGAGGCCAAAAGATTGGTCACGCTGGAACTCTTGATCCATTTGCTACTGGATTGTTAATAGTACTCCTAGGTAGGGCAACCAAGCTTATGAATACTTTTCATACTTTTGAAAAAGAATATTTAGTAGATGCTCAGTTAGGATTCTGTACTGATACTCAAGATATTACAGGCAAAGTTATTGAGAGAAATGAGAATATTAGACCATCATTAGAAGATATAGCGAGGGTAATTAAGAAGAATCTCTTAGGTAATATATCTCAAACTCCACCTATGTATTCTGCAAAAAAGGTTGATGGTAGGAAAGCGTATGAAATTGCAAGAGAGGGTAGAACTGTTGAACTTCAAGCTAAAGATATTACTGTGAGCAAGTATGATGTAGTTAAATATGATTATCCATATATATCTTGTAATGTACTATGCTCTACTG
>JBBADY010000025.1:0-10746 GCA_041656215.1 Candidatus Dojkabacteria bacterium
ATAATAATTCTCTTTAGTGCTTTCTTAATCTTTTTTCTTTACAAGAGTAAGAAAAGAATAATGAGGAAGATAAGGAAGAGTACTTAGTATATATTCAATGAAGTCTAATTTGGAGCGAGAGACGGGGTTCGAACCCGCGACCTACACATTGGCAATGTGTCGTTCTAGCCAACTGAACTACTCTCGCATTTGGTGCCTAGACTCAGATTTGAACTGAGGACCCTCTGTTCTTCAGACAGATGCTCTACCAACTGAGCTATCTAGGCGTATATGTAGTAAGTATAATAACAATCTATTTGATATTTTTCAATACAATCTTAATAAACTCCTTTTTAAATATCTCTTCAGAGTAACTCTGTACACTCTTCTGTAAACTCTTCCTATCCCATTCCTTTTTAAGAAATCTCTCATAGGCATTACTAAAGGAAGATATCGTTTGTTCTTTAAAGAAAACACCATTAATACCCTCTTTAATACTCTCTTTATACCCCCCTTTATAATATGCAATAACTGGAGTACCACAAGATATAGCTTCAAGAGGAAATATACCAAAGTCCTCTACTCCAGTAGCTATAAAACCGATAGCGTGAAGTAAAACTTCTTCCTTCTCCTGCTCTGAGATTCTACCTAAAAATAAAATATTTTTATACTTAGAATACTTCCTCTTTAATCTTTTATACTCACCCCCTACCCCTATAATCTTAAGATTAAAACCTAACTGTTTGGCACACTCTAACAGGAATTCCCCTCCCTTGTTCTTCTCAAATGGTGCTCCTGCTACAAAGTAATCCTCTCTTTTTACATCTACATTACCTGTAAAAAGTTTAACAGGAGGATACAGTACACTGTTTACTTGCTCTCTCCAATATTTAAAGATTCTCTTCTTAACAAAATTAGAATTAGCTATTAATATATCTGCTCTAGAGGAGCTATTTACATCCCATACTCTTAATTGATTAAGAAAGAAGGCTACTATCCATCTCCTAAGAAAGAATCCTCTCTTTGGGAAATACTCATGTGTTAAATCCCAAGCATATCTCATGGGAGTATGAATGTATGAGATATGTACTGTATTAAGCCCTGTAATAGCTCCATGAGCTACAGAAAAACTACTAGATATTACTAAGTCATATTTAGAAAAATCAAAAGATTCAATATATACAGGCCAAAGGAAATATGTATATCTGTAATATCTCTTTAAGAAAGGCAACCTATTTAATGATGAAAAGTATATTTTCTCTGTATTAAAATACTCCTTAGCACTCTTTCTATTCCCCATTAAGAAAAAGTACTCTACATTAGTAAAAAGCCCCCCTATACTTTTAGTTGTCCTCGCTGCTCCACCAAAAGAGAAGCAGTGATCTGACAGTATTGCAACTTTGAGGTCTTTTAATTGCTTACTCATACAAAACTACAGTACCTTTCTTTTTAGTAAAGGTAGAATCTTTAATATTTCTTACAAAGATACCAACAGCTATTAGTAAAAGACCAAGTACAATACCTATATGACTTGGCTCTATTGCAGTGCTTGGCGAAACAAAACCTGTAAGAGAAAATATTGCAGGTTCAGAGATAGTGGTAAGGATGTTTTGTGGAGGGCTACCATCTTTCATAATTACAGATTTAAACATATCATCAGTACCAGAGAATTCAAAATTTAGGATAATATCCTCTTTATCTTCGGTAATTACTTCAAATTCTACTCTACCCATTACATCAGGTTCACTACCAGTAACATACAAAGGGGTCGTGGTACCTGATTGAGTAAAACCAGTTAACATAATCATACCTCTTTGGTTATCTATTGTGCTTTCATCCTCTGGCCACTGATCAAAAAGTGTATTATTCTTACTTGCATTAGTAACCTGTATTTGAGTTGGGTCGAACTTAATAGCAAAGCGTGCTTTACTAATCTTCTCTCCAGCAGAACCAATCAGTATATCTACTGTAAATCCTTTAGATGAATCCTTTACAGTGCCATTAGATGGATAGAATAGGAAGTTAGGAGATTGAGCATAGCTAGCTATACTTGATACGGAAAACATTAATAATGTAAGAAAAATTACTCCTAGCTTTTTTAATATCATAACAGTAAGATATTACCACATGTAATTAATCTAGCATATCAAAATATATGGAGATATATAAGGTGATACTTTTAGCAATTGAGCAAGGCATTACAGAGCTACTACCTATTTCAAGTAGTGCTCACTTAATACTGTCTGCAAAGCTATTAAACTTTGAAATGGATACCTACTTCCTATCATTACTTCATTTAGGTACAACTATATCCATTCTAATATATTTTTCCCCTACTCTTTTTAAAGACATCTTTAAAAGAAAGACTTTTAATTTCTATCTCAAGATTGTACTCTCTACAATCCCTGTAGCTATAATTGGGCTTCTTTTTGAATCAACTATAGAGAATATATTAAGAGGGGATCTTGTCATTGTAATATCTTTAATACTTTGGGGTATTGTAATGATTACTGTTGAGAAGACACGCAAGAATGAAAAGGAGATCGATTTACACGATATTACTTGGAAACAATCTTTAGTAATGGGAGCTTCACAAATACTCGCACTAATACCTGGAACCTCTAGATCTGGTATCACTACAATCTCCGGTATTCTTACAGGTGTAAATAAGTATGTTGCTCTCCAATACTCTTTCATACTTGGAATACCTGTACTTCTTGGAGCTTCTGGATATGTATTATTCAAAAATATGGATGTAGAGCAGTTTACTTCTACTCATCTGCTTGGAGTAATAATATCTGCAGTAGTCGGGATATTAGCATTACAGCTTTTAAAGAAGGTAAAGAGGACAAACTGGTTAACAGTTTTTGGGTATTACAGAATATTTTTAGGTATAGTAATACTCCTTACTATACTCTTTTAAAGCACTGTTCTTAAATCAACACCTGTCATACTGTCTGGTATATCAAGAGCTAGTAGACCTAAAGTTGTAGGTGCTACATCAGCAAGTAAACCAGTAGCTTTTGCATTAGGACCTGTACCAATCTTTAAGATTTTATTTACTGCAGCTCTCTCTATTTCCTCCTGCTTACTTAGTACTATCATAGGGACAGGGTTATTTGTATGTGCGATATCTATCTCCTTTGTAACCCTATTTATCATAGTCTCACAATTACCATGATCTGCAGTAACAATAGCTGCACCACCCATTGCAATAGTTGCTTTAACTATCTGTGCAGTTAGCCCATCTACAATCTCATTACCTAAAATAGTGGCTCTTAAGTCTCCCGTATGACCTAACATATCTGGATTAGCAAAATTGATGAGGATAAATTTGTAACCATTCTTTTTAATATTCTTTATCCTATCCAACACCTCATCTGTAATTATCTCTGCACTCATGGCTGGTACTGTGGCGTAGTTATCTACCTTTTGAGATGGTACATTTATCACATCCTCCCCTTTATGAGGAGCCTCAATACCACCATTAAAGAAATATGTTACATGCATATTCTTCTCAGTCTCAGATACATGTAACTGGTTCATACCGTTATCTGCTAAATATGCAGCCAATGACTTCTTAATCTTTTTAGGAGGAAATATTACATGAGCAGGTACACCCTCTTCATAACCGGTCATAGTCGCAAAGTAAAGGTTCTCGGGAAAGTCTCTTCTTACAAAATGTGTAAACTCTTTCAATACAAAAGCCTTAGTTAACTCTCTCGCTCTGTCCTCTCTAAAGTTCCAATATATAGCGACATCATTCTCTCTAATTGGGCCAACCGGTTTACCACTCTCATCTACTCTCATTCTTGGTTTAAAGAACTGATCTGTTTCATCTTGTGCATATGCCTTCTGTATTGCATCTATTGGATCTGTAAAGCTCTCCTGTGAAAGACCTACCATAGCGTCATATGCCAACTTTATTCTCTCCCACCTACTATCCCTATCCATACCGTAAAATCTACCCTGTATAGACGCTATCTTCCCTATCCCCAACTCCTTAATCTTCTCATTTAGTTTACTTAAATACAGAAACCCATCCTTAGGAGGAGTATCTCTACCATCTAACATTACATGTATGTATGGATTTAAACCGTTAGCTTTTGCTAATTCCATTAATGAGAAAAGATGCTTAATATGACCATGTACACCCGCTGCACTTAATACACCCATCAGATGTAAATTAGACCCTCTTTTCTTTACTTCAGAGAATGCCTCTTTTAATACAGAGTTACCATCTAATTCATGTGTAGATATTGCATCATTTATCCTAGGCAATGTTTGATATACAACCTGACCTGCACCTAAGTTAAGATGCCCTACCTCAGAGTTACCATCCTCTTCGCCAGGCAGTCCTACATATGTCCCAGACGCATTTATCAGTGTTGATCTCCCTTGAGACCAAGCTGTATCTAAGAAGGGTGTTTTTGCTGCTAAAACAGCATTACCTTCAGGATCAGGATGTACACCAAAACCATCTAAGATGATTAAAGTTACAAACTCTTTACCCTCTAAATTAATACTGTTGAGATTTTTTCCGTTACCGTTCTTTTTGAATAGGCCAAACATATATTTCAGATAGTGTTAAAATAAAAATCTAGTATAATATACACAAATGGCAACCATTAGTAAAAAAGATATAACTGAATTAATAGATAAACTACACGATATAGAGCAATCTCTAGATATTCCCTCTAAGAAGGAAGCTTTAGAAATTTTAACTAAAGAAAGTACAAGAGAAGATCTTTGGGAAGATCAAAAGAATGCACAGAGAGTACTCTCTGATATTAATGAAATTACTAAAGAGATAGAGGAGTTAGAAAGATTAAAGGAGGATAGTAATACCCTACTCTCTCTTTTTGAAGAAATGGAAGAGAAAGATTTTCCCTCTTTAGAAGAAGATTTTAAGAAGTTAGAGGATGAGATTAAATCTTTTGAAACATACAAGTTTCTCTCAGGTAAATATGATAAAGCAAATACCATCCTTTCAATACACTCAGGACAGGGAGGAACAGAAGCCAATGATTGGGCTGAAATGCTTTTTAGAATGTATACAATGTATATTGAGAAGAAGGGTTGGAAATATACAGTAACTCATATTGTTAAGGGTAACGAGGTAGGAATATCTACAGTTACAATAGAGGTTGTTGGTAGATACTCATATGGCTTACTAAAGAGAGAGCATGGTACTCATAGATTAGTCAGGTTATCACCATTTAATGCTCAAAATCTTAGACAAACATCCTTTGCAGCTGTAGAGGTTATGCCAATATTAGAAGACTTAGAGAAAGAGATAGAGATACCAGATAGTGATATAGAGTTTAAAGCAGTAAAATCAGGAGGGCCTGGAGGTCAGAGTGTAAATAAGACATCCTCTGCTGTACAGATTACTCATATACCTACAGGTATTACCGTTCACTGCTCAGAGGGTAGAAGCCAACTACAAAACAGAGAGAGAGCTATGCAGATATTAAAGGGTAAGCTATGGAGAATATTAGAAGAGAACAGATTAAAAGAGATATCAGATATAAAAGGAGATTATAAAATTGCAGGATGGGGTAATCAGATTAGAAACTATGTACTACATCCATATAAGCTAGTAAAAGATTTACGTACAGGTGTAGAAAGTAGCAATCCAGAAAGTGTATTGGATGGGGGAATAGAAGAATTTGTTGAAGCTGAAGTCAGAATACAGTAATATATTGAAGATAATCTTACTGCCTAAAGAAATGGTACTTTTCGATACAGTAACCAAGAAATACAAAGATGATATTACAGCTCTTGAGGATGTTAACTTCATGATAGAGGAAGGTGAATTCTGCTTCCTCGTAGGACCCTCTGGTGCAGGTAAATCAACAATAATGAGATTACTAATTAGAGAAGAAATACCTACTTCAGGTAGTATCTTTTTTAGAGATATAGAGGTACCTAAACTTACCAGAAGACTTCTTTCTTCATATAGGCAGAAGTTAGGTGTAGTATTTCAAGATATAAAGCTATTACAGAATAAAACATTAGAAGAAAATATTGCATTTGCATTAGAAATTCTAGATAAAAGTCCTAAGGAAATAATTGATACAACTGATTACCTACTAGACTTAGTAGGATTAAGAGAGAGAAGAAATCTCTTCCCAGTAGAGCTCTCTGGAGGGGAGCAACAAAGGGGAGCTATCGCTAGAGCATTAGCAAACAAACCAGATCTATTCATTGCAGATGAGCCTACAGGTAACCTAGATGCTCAGAATGCTAAACAGATATTAGAGATACTGAAAACAATTAACCAGACAGGTACAACCGTTATGGTCATATCTCATGACTTTAATCTAATGGGTGATTCTAAAGCAAGAACAATTAGCATAATAGATGGTAAGCTAGATAAAGATACGGGTACTAAAGTAATTCATAAAGCAAAGGAAACACCTGAAGAGGAAGAGAAGACAGAGAAGAAGCAACCAGATGTAGTACCAGAGCCTAAGAAAGAAGATATTAATCCTGAGTTTGAATCTTTAAGTGAAGGATTAAGAGATAAGTTAAAAAAGTTCGCTATTAAATCACCAGAGATACTACTAAATATAACTACAGGGGATTTAAAAAATATGAAGCTATCGAAAAAGGAACATAAAGAGTTAGAGAGTTTTGTAAAAAATTATTTAAGTAAAAATAGTAAAAATGCTTAGTACATCTAGAATATTTAAAGTAACAAGTACAAATGTTAAAAGGAATAAGTGGTTAACCATATCCACTATCTTTGTAACAGCAATTGTATTTACACTCTCCTCCCTCTTTATCTCGATGTCTATACTTACACATAAAGCTGTAAGCTACTACGAACAGAAAGCTCAGGTAATTGTTTTCTTTAAAAAGGGTACCTCAGAAGCAGATATCTTAACATTTAGAGATAATATATATGATGCCAACCTTATAGAAGATATACAGTATGTATCTCAAGAGGGAGCACTTAGTATATATAAAGAAGATTTTAAGGATAATCCAGATTTAATATCTACTGTTACAGCAGATTCCCTACCTGCAAGTTTAGAAATAAGAGCAAAGAGTATAGACTCCTTACTACTAGTAATAGAGGATATTAATAAAGCTAAAGAAACAAACGCTTCTGTAGATGAAGTAATGTACTTTAGAGATGTAGTTGAGAATATGAGATCTCTCTCTAGAGTAATTAATATTGGTTCTGTAGCCCTTATATCTGCAATGATAGTAGTTACAATATCTTTAATAAGAGTAACTATTGGTTTTAATATAAAACTTCATCAAGAAGAGATAGAGATTATGCACTTAGTAGGTAGCTCAGACAAATTTATAAGAACTCCATTTCTTCTAGAGGGTACCTTCTACGGATTAATAGGAGGTCTTGTTGCTTCCTTAATAATATTAATTCCTTGGTACTCAATTGTCATCTATACTCAAGGTACTGACTTTGCATTTTGGATAAATCAACTTTTAGTAGATTTTAACTTACCATTCTTAGTACAGTTTAACTTAGCATTCATCCTTATCTACTTCTTAATACATTTAATCATAGGTTCTACAATAGGTTTCCTAAGTAGCTACAGTGCTGTAAGAAAATATTTAATAGAGGAATAAATGAAGAAGATATTAATAGTTTTTACAATTTTAATGCTAGCACTCTCACTACTACTCCCATCTCTTACTAGGGATATTAAAGCTAGTGATGCTTGTCCAGAATCAATGCCTATACAAGAAAGATATCTCTGTTTACAAAAAGAATTAGAAAAACTAGAGAAGAGTCAGGGATCTCTACAGAAAAGATTAAAGAATGAAGATTATCAACAGCTTACTCTTAAAGAGAAATTAACATATATTAATGCACAGGTAGAACAAACAGAGAGAGTAATAAGTACACTGCATATGGAGATAACAGCTCAAGATTTAGAGATAAATATCCTCTCTAAAGAAATACAAGAGAAAGAGGATAATCTAAGTATATTACAGCAAGAAATTAATACATTAGAAGAAACTGTTAATAAAAGAGTGACTGAGTCATACAAATATTCATATGTAGGTATGCTTGAGTTAATCATGGATGTAAAGAATATTGATACCGTTTTAAGAAAGACAAAATATTTAATAGAAACTAGAGCTAAGGATAAAAGCTCTTTAGAAGAATTCGGAGCAAAGGTATTAACATTAGAAGAAGAAGAAATTATCCTTGCACAACAGAAGGTAGAATTACAAAAGAAAAGGAACGATATAGAGAGTGAGAAACAGAAATTAGTAGAAGAGAAAGCGATATTAGATGAACAGAAGGCAGAGAAAGATAGACTACTTGCAGAATCTTTAAGAAGAGAGAAGGAGTATAAAGCTCAATTAGATACTCTCTCAAAGATAATACTTGAAACAGATAACATTATCTCAGATGTAGCATATCAACTATTCTTACAAGGTAAACTTGGTAATGGAGCACCAGTGGTTGGAGGAGAATCCATAATAGGACGCCAAGGACATACGGGATGCTCATACGGCTCTCACCTTCATTTTGAGATTAGAGATCCTAATGGTATTAGACTTAATCCAGAGAATTTCTTTACTGTAAATGGTAGATACCTATCAAGTGGAATATATCCTGCTCCATATTCAGGTGCATATATTACACAACCATTTTCAAGTCATAAAACAGCTATAGATATGGTAACCTTCTCTGTTGGAAATCAAGATGGTAGTGGATATACAGTACAAACAGGAATATGTGATATTGTTGATTACTATATAAGACTGTACGGTAATCAAGCCAACCTAAGAGGAGAGGGAGCAAATATAAAAGCTGTTGCTTCTGGAAGAGTATACTACGGAGTATATACAACAAAGATGCCTTCAAATCCAACTAAGTATGCTTTTGTAAAACATAACGATGGAAGGACATCCTTCTACTTACATATCCAATAATAACTCTTTGCTAAAAATAAAACTTTCTGTTAAACTCATCTAAGTTAAACTATAAGTTAGATTAGTAATCAATATTTAATCAAAACTTTAAGTATATTTTAATTTTTCATACAGAGCCTAATGGCAAAAGCTAAATCTAAACCAGTAAAGACAGAGAAGAGTAAAGGTGTAACTCTTAGAATAAAGAAACCTACTATCCCTAAGGTTAAAATTACAAAACCTAAGTTAGAAAACTATAAGAAATTTATTAAACCAGCAATAGTAGTATTGGTAGTTATAGTATCTTTCTTTTTAATAGATCTTGCTGTTCAGTACTTAAACAATGGATACAGTGTAGCAGTTGTTAATGGAGTAAGGATAAGTAACAATGAGTACCATAAGAAATTAGAGAAACTTTATGGACAATCCACTGCTAAGCAGTTAATAGATGAGGAGATAATTAGACAGGAAGCAAAAAAGGCTGATGTTAAGGTTGAGGAAGAGGAAGTACAGGAGAGATTAGATGAAATTATTAGCAGTATTGGAGGACAGGAATCATATGAAGCTGCACTTGTTGCTAACAATTTAACAGAGCAAGAATTAAGAGATCAAATTGAATTAGACCTTATTCTTAAAAAGATTTTAGAACCTTCTATAGAGTATACAGATGATGATGTAAAAGCTTTCTTTGACCAGTACAGTGCAGTTATCTTCCCAAATGAAACAGCAGCATTAGAAGATGGAGAGAAATTAGATTATGAGCTATACAAAGATAAAACATTGGATGTTTACCTACAGCAAGAGGTAGAGAACAAGAAATATACATGGATAGATGGTCTTTACGGTGAGTATAGAATACAGGATAACTCAGTTGAGAAACCTAAGTACGGTGTATTTACAACAACAGTAAATATCATTAAGAACTTAACAGAGAAAGCTAATAGCAATGAGAGTGAGTAATTAGAAAGGTAATGAAAGAGGGGCTTAATAGCCCCCTTTCTTTTTTATAATATCCCGTTGTCTGCTGGCTCTACCAATCCGTAATCTCCAGTATATCTTCTATATATCATAGAGATTTTTCCTGTTTTCTTACTTCTAAATAGAAGCTGGTCATAACCTAATAGCTCCATTTTCTCTATAGCCTCACCCTCTTCTAAAGGGCTCATATCCTCTATCTTTTTTCTTACAGATATACTTGGTACATAATCTGAATAGTCATCTACTACCTCTACTGGTCTTCTGAGTTGTGCATTAGCCTCTAATACCTTCCACGGTGTAGCACCTTCCCAATATGATTTCTTATCTATATATCTCTTAAGCCTTCTTGCAAGTGTATCTGATGCTTCATCAATATTTGCATACATATCAGGACCAGACTCCTCTACTCTAACTGCACTGTTTGGTAAAAAGACATTTATATCTATTCTAAAATCATGCTCAACTCCCCTACTGTAAACAGTATCTTTAAGAAATACCTCTATAGAGGTAGCATCTTCCCAAAGATGTTTATGTTTCTCTATCTTCTCTACTACATATTTCTTTAAAGCATCAGTAGGATCCATACCTACAAATGTAATCTGTATATCTTCTATATTCATAACTAAGGGAAATTTATAATTTATATATCTCTCTATCTATATTGTACGATATTAAGCTCTTAAGTTAAAACTTTACATTGAGGAGATTAAATACATATAATAACCTATAACCTTATCTATTAAACAATCATGGAACAGAGAGATAATAAAGATGAGATAGGAATATTTACCTCAAATGAAGATATTCTAAGAGAGTATGGAGATATATTTGAAAAAGAGAGTGTAAATGATCTAGACTTCTATTTTGAGAAAGATTTTGGATTAG
>JBBADY010000026.1:0-10453 GCA_041656215.1 Candidatus Dojkabacteria bacterium
ATCCTTTATCCATTTGTCAGTCTGAGTATTTTTCCAATACAATATTACTGTTTGATCCTCTCCATTGTATGGTGTTTCAAAGTAATATGGATTAGTGAATCTAGTAGCTTCAGTATGACTAAATCCAAATATTGCATCTATTTCATTTATACTCCCTGGATATATTTTATAACCTAATTGTATAGGGAAGTACTTATCCGTTTCATCTTTATGAAATACTCTCCACCTTCTAATCATCTTCTCATCGTCATAACACATTGAAGTCAAAACAAGATTATGACTTTCCTTTTCTTCTACGCATAGGGGGTCATCTGCATATATTGCTGTACCCTATTCACATAGAGCTCTATCTCTAGTTTCAATCTGTATAACTGGATCAGCACATTGTTTCTGATTGTCTTTTGAATCCACAATATATGTAATCATTTTGCTGAATTCTTGTGATTCATCCTCTGGATTTATTTTCCATTCTGTCCATCCTCTAGATACTCTAATTGTGCTAGAGCACTCTTCATATTGTGGCACATCTACTAGTCTAAATGATGCGTGGGAGATATCTTGAACTTTGTTATTCTGATTCTTTACTGTACTTATGACAGTAACAGGCGACATTGGGGGAATGACATCATAGTAGATAACTTGGGTACTGGCCTTGTAACATACTTCTGCTACAAGCTTACCAGCTGGTGCTGTGTAGTCATATGTCGTTCCAGACAAATGGTCCATTTTTACCCATCCTCCACCTGTCTCAGGGCATGTATCTTGCCCATTATCTCCAGCATTAGGAGAAGTAGCCGACACTTTTGAAGATAATGAAAGAAATATTCCTAAACTTAATGAAAAAACTAAAAGGAAACTTGCAAAGATTCGAAGTTTACTTTGCATAACCGATATAATGATAATTTATATATCATCAATCGGTTTCGCCACTAGCTCCTCTTCCTTAAGGCGACCATTTTTAAAAGGAAGTATCAATGCCTTTGATAAGACATTTTACTATCAAAATATTAAGATATCAAGATAGTAAAAAAAAATAAGTAGATATATAATCAAACATGTTAACCAAATCAGATTTCTTAATATACACAGAAGCACCATTGCACCTTTGGGCTAAAAAAAATAATCAATATAAAAAAGAATTCTCTCAATATGACACTCATTTAGCCAAGCAAGGATATGAAGTAGAAGCATTGGCAAGAGAGTATGCAAGAAGATATTTAAGTAAAGATGCAGAATTTCAAAAAGAGTTTAAATATGAAAACCTCTTAAGTAAGGCAGATATAGTGGTGGGTAATAGCATATATGAGGTAAAGAGTGGTACGAATATAGATAAGGAGAATAAATATGATGTACTCTTTCAATACTACGTTGCCAGTAAGAGTAGTGATATTGAAAATATATATATCTTACATCTAAACAAAGAGTATGAAAGAAAGGGAGAAATACAGTTGGATGAACTCTTTGTAATAGAGGATATGACAGAGTATGTAAAGGAGAATCTAGATATTGTAGAAGGATTAATAGCAGAAGCGTTGATAATAGAGGGAAAGGATACACCACAAGGATTAGTAGAGTGTCATAGACCTAAGGAGTGTCCATGCATTAATCTCTGTCATCCTAATCTTCCCCAATATTCAATATATGATATTGCTAATGCTAAAGAGGCAAAACTGAGAGTATTAAGAGATATGGGTATCTTAGATATTAAAGATGTTCCTTCTGACTTTAAGTTAAGTAAAATGCAAAAGAAACAAATCGAGGTTGCTAAGAGTGAAGGCCCATATATTAACAAAGAGATGATAGAGGGAGATATTGGTGAATTAGAATATCCAATACACTTCTTAGATTACGAAACATATTCATGGGCAATACCCCAGTATGAGAATCACAAACCATATCAGAATGTAGTATTTCAATATTCACTACATATGTTAGAAAAGGATGGAGAGATGTCTCACAAAGAGTTTCTCTCTACTACAAAGGATGACCCAATTAAAGAGGTTATAGAGAATCTTAAGGTTGATATGAAAGATGAGGGAAGTATATTGGTATGGAATAAAAAATTTGAAATGGGATGTAACAAAGAAATGGGTAGAATATATCCAGAAGAGGCAGGTTTCCTCGAAGAACTAAATAGTAGGGTATATGACTTAGGAGATATATTCAGTAAGCAGATGTATATAGATTCTCAGTTTAAAGGTAGTTGGAGTATTAAAAAGGTATTACCCGTATTAGTACCAACACTAACATACAAAGATATGGAGATATCTAATGGTACAGAAGCAATGGTAGGGTGGGAAACATTGGTTTACAAAAATATACCCGAAGAGGAAAGAATACAATTACTTAACGATATGCTTAAGTACTGTAAACTAGATACATACGCTATGTATGAAATCTATAGATATCTACTTACTCTTTTTTAGATTTAAAAATATTCCCAATCTCAAAGAAATCATTAGGTATTGTCATTATAATCTTTTGAGCAGGATCTGCAGAAATCTCTTTTAATGTTTGAAGTGTTCTTAAGGATAGTGCCCCTTTATTCTTTGCTAATATACCAGCAGCTTCGGATAGCTTAACAGATGCCTCTTTCTCTCCCTCTGCTTTAATAATTCTTGCCTTCCTATCTCTCTCTGCCTCTGCCTGTTGAGCCATAGCTCTTTTCATGTCTGAAGGTATCTCAATATTTTGCATCTCTACAGCTAATATATCTACACCCCAATGCTCTGCAGCCATATCAACAATAGCTTTAATCTGTTCTGCAATTGTAGTTCTCTGAGAAAGAAGTTCATCTAAGGAAACACTCCCAATTATATCTCTAAGTGCAGTCTGTGATTTAGCAGAAATTTGATTGTGATGATTCTGTACCTTAAAAATTGCAATCTCTGGATCTACAACCTTAAATCTTACAATACCATCAATCATGCATGATACATTGTCTAGTGTAATAGCTTCCTGTTTAGGTATATCCATAACCTGCTCCCTTATATCTACTCTTTGTACTGTTTCAAAGTAGGGGATTACAAAATTAAGACCTGGCTTTAATGTTCTAGAGTATTTACCCAATGTTAATACTAATCCATGGAATCCCTCTGGAATTATTCTAATTCCCGCAAAGAGAGTTACTAATGCAAAGAATAGTAAGATATATATAAATGGCATAGTTATATTTACTAAAGTTATCTCTTTAATATACCTTAAAAAGCTACTGTATTCAACATTTTGCATATATAGAGCAATTATTATAGAATACAGAAATATGAATAAAGTAGGGATAAAAGAGAATAGTATATTTACAAAAGGTAGTATAGAAAACGTTATCTTTGATCTAGATGATACACTTTTTCAAACAGGAGAGTATTACAAGAGTAATATGTTGGAAATGGCTCAGTATATATCTAAGCTCTTAGATGATAGCTCTCCAGAGAGTGCAGAAAGGATATATCAAGAAGGAGTAGCTATACATAAAGAGATTGGCCATCCAATGTTACTTAACAAACTTATGAAATTAGCAATAGCTAAGATATATGGAGATAATCTTCCAAACCAAGTAGAAATTGATTCATATTTAGATAAAACAGTAGAACTCTTCTATAAAGGAACCCCTAGGCTAAAAGAGGGTGCATTACACGTACTAGATATGCTTGATACTCTTAGTATTAGAATAGGTATACACTCACATTCTCAACCAGAATGGACAGAGAGCAAGGTAAGATATATACAGAATGAATTTAAAGAGAAATACGGCAGGGATATACAGCTACTCTTCCACTCAACCTCTATTGAAGAGAAGAAGGATATACAGGGATGGGAAGATGCATTAAAGAGCTTTGGGTTTAATCCTAATACAACCTTAGTCGTAGGGGATAACCTTAAGGATGATATTTTACCTACTCAAGAGTTAGGTGTAAGAGTATTAGTATTAATCTCAAATAGTAGGTACTCTTCAAATGCACAATCTAAAAGTGATAAGGATATTATAAGGATTGAGAATATTGAGAACCTTTGTGAGTTATAATTCCCCTAGTATAGAGAAATATCTACAATCTTGTTATAATACGGTACTAAATTAAGCCCTCAATATAACATATGGAACTCAAAGATAATTTTGACTCTGAGTTAAGAGATACCTACTATGTACATGAAAGCGGTAGAATTGATTATGATGCTTTCTTGCGTGATACAATCTATTCATTACCACAAGAGATGGTAGAGATAGCTCTTACAGATATAGAGAAAGAAACTTCAACATTTCCAATGGGAAGTACAACAGAGAACTCTTTAAATAGCTTTACTGAATATTTAAAAACTAAAGATATTGAAACAGGAGACCCTACTCAAGCAATTGATACAACCGTAATAAGGGTTTTAAAAAGTTTAAAAGGAATTTTTAACAGTGCTGATAAAGAAGAAGCACTCTTCCTACTCAACATCATATGTTCAAGCTACATATTAAAAGGAGACTTAGCATTAGAAAGAGTAATTCTAAAAAATGGTCTTACACTTGATCAACATATGAGAGAAAATGGAGCTCCTAGAAATATTCAAAGGCATGTGAGTAGGGAAGAAATGGGTGTAGTTTTAGCACATGTGAAAGATATTTTTAGTCTATCATTAGAATAGGGTTACACTATTCCAACAATATCAATATACTCCTCTTTAAAGTATCCATACTTTTCATCAGGCATAAGTAGTACTTTGTCTATTCCTAACTTTCTTACAAACTCCGGCTCATGGCTTACTAAAAGCATAGTTCCTTTATACTCCTTTAGTACCTCTAGAAGAATCTTCTGAGAGTCTGGATCTAAGTAAGTAGTAGGTTCATCTAAAAGTAATACATTATGCCTACCTGCGAATAGTTTAGCTAACGCAAGACGAGTTTTCTCGCCACCAGATAATGTTTTTATCTTTTGATGAACCATATTACCTGTAATTAGAAATCTACCTAAGAAGGCTCTCCTATCAATGTCTCCCCATTCTAAACCGTATATATTTTCCATAACTGTTTGATTGTAATCTAATCCCTCATACTCTTGAGAGTAGTATCCTACAGAGGTACCAGCTCCCCATGTATACTTTCCTTTTGTCTGTTTTAACTTCCCTGCTAATATCTTAAGTAAGGTTGTTTTACCAGCACCATTCTTACCAATGATTGCAAACTTCTCTCTTTTCTCTACTTCAAAAGATATATCTTTTAGTACAGGCACTCCCTTTATGTATGATTTAGATATATTCTCCACTTTCAGTATATTCCTACTACAATTAAGTGGAGTAGGTATAGCTATCTTTATCTTCTTACTCTTTATTAATTTCTGAGATATATCTTTAGCCTTCTGTTTCTCTTTCTCTGCTAATTCAAACTTTCTTGCAGCTTTCATCTTCTCTTTACTTGAACCTCTACCAGACAATGTCTTAGCACTTTCATATATTTTTTTAGCTTTTCTCTCTTGTGTTTTTAATGTCTTTACTAACCATTCTTCTTTAAGTTCAATCTGTTTAAGAAATTGATCATAGTTACCCTTATATACCTCCACACTATGAACCCTCTCATTTAGATACCATATCTTAGAGATACCCTTATTCATAAGACGAAGATCGTGAGAAACAACTATTACAGCATTCGGATAGTTAACAAGGTAACTCATTAACCACTGAGCAGAGGGTATGTCTAGGAAGTTTGTAGGTTCATCTAATATTAAAAGATCTGATCTTTCTAAAAGTATCCTTATTAATTCAACCTTTATTTTCTGCCCACCAGAGAGCTCCTCTAATATGGAATTACTATCCTTATCTCCCATATTCATATGATTAAGAAGCTTATTTACTTCCCACTCTGCAACCTCTATACCTCTTTCAACTATCAGATACTCTCCGATGGTAATACTGTATGAAGATGTATCAATTTTACTAATCTGAGTGTTCCCTATCTCTTTATGAACCTCTTGAGAAAGGTATGACAAATTTCCATTAAACTGTATCTCTCCTAAGTCTGCTTCTTCTTTACCTGCAATTATTTTTAACAGAGTCGATTTACCTGCACCATTTACTCCAATGAGTCCAACCTTTTCATTTTGGCCTAGAAATAGAGTTATATTTTTTAATATTTCTTTCTCCCCCTTAGAGAGAGATATTGAATTTATGCTTAACATAGCGAGAAATTATACATTAACATACAGAATAATTGAAATATGTTCTTAGGAATTTCACCTCTTTTATGGTAGAATTACAGCTTGCTTATGGAAGAAACATCATTTAAACAAGACAAAATTAGGAATGTAGCTATCATAGCTCATGTTGACCATGGAAAGACAACTCTCGTAGATGCCTTTATGAAGCAGACTCATATGTTTAGAGATAACCAAGAGGAGATGACTCAGACAAGGATATTGGATAGTGGAGAATTAGAGAAAGAGAAGGGTATTACAATTAGAGCTAAAAATATCGCTATTAAATATAAAGAGTACAAGATAAATATTATAGATACTCCTGGTCATGCTGACTTTGGTGGTGAGGTAGAGAGAACCTTAAATATGGCAGATAGCTGTTTACTACTAGTGGACGCACAGGAAGGACCTATGCCTCAAACAAAGTTTGTACTTAAGAAAGCACTAGAGATGGGTCTAAAACCTATCTTAGTTGTTAATAAGATAGATAAAAAGTTAGCTAACTGTGCAAGAACAGTAGAGAAAGTACAAGATCTTTTTTTAGAATTAGCAACTGATTCTAGTCAGTTAGATTTTCCAGTCTTTTACGCAATAGCAAGAGAGGGAAAGATATTTAGTACTCTACCAGATGGAGATTTGACAGTTTCAAACAGTATAGCGGGGGATGCCACTATCATTCTAGAAGAGATAATTAACAATACACCACCTCCAAAGGGAGATATTAACTTACCATTTCAAATGCAAATTACTACATTAGAGTATGATAGCCATTTAGGTAGATATTTAGTAGGTAGGATAAATAGGGGAACTATAAAGGTAGATATGCCTGTTATTTTGCTCTCTAAGGAAGAGAAGGTTCAGGGTAGAGTAAAAGAGCTTTTTACAAAAGAGGGACTAAGTTGGGTACCAATTAAAAGTGCTAGTGCTGGAGAGATAGTAGCTATGACAGGTATAGAGTCTACAGCGATAGGGGCAACACTTTGTGATATTAAAGCACAGGAGATGTTACCTGATATTAATATTACACCACCATCTGTTAAGGTAAAGTTTGAGGCTAATAGCTCACCCTTTGCAGGAAAAGAGGGTAAGTTTGTAACTGCTAAACAGTTAGAGCAAAGATTAGAGCAGGAGAAGGATTTAAATATTAGTCTTAACATTTCAAAGGTTGGAGGATCAAGCTACTATGTAGCTGGTAGAGGAGAGCTACAGCTTTCAATACTTGTAGAGCAGTTAAGAAGAGAGGGATATGAGTTCCAATTAAGTAAACCTGAGGTAGTACTAATTGAAAAGGATGGTAAAACCTTGGAACCCGTAGAAGAGTTAATTATAGATGCACCTAACGAGTACCTTAGTACTATTACACAGGAGGTGAGTAGTAGAAAGGGTGAGATGGTAAACATTGAGAATGATAGTAATCAAACAAGATTTACATACAAAATATTAACTAGGAATTTAATAGGTCTACACCGAATACTTATGAATGCTACAAAGGGTACAGCTATTATTAACAGCTTTGTTGTTGAGTATGTTCCTTTGGAGAAACACGACCCTCTATTTAGAAAAGGTGTCATTATCTCAGCAGATGACGGTACTACATTAGCGTATGCACTAACTACAATACAAGAGAGAGGTCAGCTATTCGTAGGACGCTCAGAGGAGGTCTATCAAGGAATGATTCTTGGTATTAATCATCATGAACAAGACTTAGAGGTAAACCCATGTAAGGCAAGGCATAAAACAAATGTAAGGATGTTAAGGAGTGAAATGACTGAGATTAATCTTAAATCAACTATTCCTCTTACAATAGAGTATGCACTTTCTTTTATTAACGATGATGAGTTAATAGAGATTACTCCTAAAAATATTAGACTTAGAAAGAAGCTCTTAACAGAGACTCAAAGAACTTGGGCAAAAAGAAGCTCTCTTACTGCATATGCAAAAGCACAAATGGAACAGAGTCAGTCCTCAGAGTAACTATTCATATCTCAAAGCTTTTACAGGATCTAATTTTGCAGCCTTCATAGAGGGATATATACCTGCAAGTATACCTACCAATATACTACTCAGTGCAATTATCAGTGCATTACCTAATTGGAAATGAAAGAATTGAGATATATCTAAGAATCCCTGCTTAGCTAACGCATCTACTATGAAAGGATCTAGTATTTTCATAATTAAAAAGGTTATTGATAAACCCAGTATTCCACCAAATAGACCGATGAGAGCAGATTGAATAAGGAAGATAATTAATACTTGTGTATTAGATGCACCAATAGCTTTAATTATTCCAATCTCTTTAGTCTGTTCATATATACTCATTATCATTGTATTAATAATCCCTATAGATGCAACAAGAGCAGATATTGATCCAAACAGAATTAGAGATAGGGTTAAGCCTGCAGTAAGAGTATCTACAAAACCTAGTATGGTGTCTGAGGATATTACAAATAGATCTAAATCATTATCTATATAATTTTCTACTTTCTTTGTCATACCCTCTTTAGTATTAACATACAGCTGAGAGTACCCTATGGTGGAGATATAATCTTGTTTAGAATCATAGCCTCCTAGATCCACTAATATATCTAATGCAGTATTATTATTTATCCAAAATGCATCATTAGCTGTATCAACAACTCCTACAATGGTAAATTCATACTGCTTATCTATCATACTTTTAGAAGATGAAGAGAAAAACATACCTGAAGAAGTGCTTTTTGCTAATATCTTCTTACCCATAATATCTTTATTAGTAGTTTCAAAGAAACTAACTACAAACTTACTTACAAAAATATCATAATCATCTAATATCTCCTTCTCACCGTAGAAGTCTTTATACATATGATTACTACCTGGTAAATCAGATGATGCAACTATCTTAGATGGATATGGTACATCATCACCCTCTAGATAAAGTTCTAATCCATTAATAATTAGAAGTGGCTCTACAGAGATTACTCCATCAATATCCTCTATCTGTTTTTTTAAATCGTCTGTAAGAATCTTAGGCTCCTTTTTGTTACCCTCTTTTGTAGGAGCATTTACCATACCTCCAAAAGACATACTGTCTTGTCCTGAGACATATAGCTCTTGAGGTTTAAATCTTGTTGTTAACTCAGAGAGTAGAGCAGACTTTAAATCTGTCATTCCAAATAGGATGAAAGACATAAGCATAACAGCAATCATAATACCAAGACTTGTTAGTACAGTCCTTAGCTTTCTTCTTAGTACTAAGTTTAAAGCATATTTAAACATTTCTACCATCTACCAAAGTTATTCTCTCTTTTGTAAATTTTGCAATCTCCTTATCATGAGTAACTAAAAGTATTGTTACTTTCTCAACCCTATTTAATTCTTCTAACAGTTTTAAAATTGCCATACCTGTTTTACTATCTAAGTTACCAGTAGGTTCATCTGCCAATATTATTCTAGGAGAATCTATCATAGCCCTTGCAATAGCTACTCTTTGTGCTTGACCACCAGAGAGCTCCTTAGGTAAATGCTTTCTCCTATCATTTAGACCTACCATATCGATAAGGTACTCCAACCTCTCCTCTATATCCCTGTCCTTTCTTTTTTGAAATTTAATAGGTAGTAATATATTCTCTTCAACACTTAAAGAGGGAATTAAGTAAAACTGTTGGAATACTGTACCTACAATATATCTTCTGTAATAGTTTGGATCATATTTCTTAATATCTTTACCCTCTATAAGGATCTTTCCTGTGTATCCCCAATCTAATCCTCCTAAGATATTCAGTAAAGTGGATTTACCAGATCCAGAGGTTCCAACAACTGAAATAAAATCACCCTCTTTAATATTAAAATTTACACCTTGTAAGGCTCCTACCTGAAGACCTTTACCCATTTCATATACTCTTTTAAGATTCTTTACCTCTATATATGCCATATACTATTACTGTATATGAAAAAATGAATAAATTCAATCTGCTGTGATATAATTGTGCTGTATGAGTAAGAAGTTAAGAGTATTACAATCAGATAATGATAGAGATTTAGAGATACTAAGAAAGATCTCTAAGAGTGTAGATAAGGAAGAGATTAAGAGTGCTTCCTTTCAATCATTCTTAGATGATTTAATTTATACAGCCCAAAATACAGAAACAGAGGAAGGGTACAGAGTAGCTGGACTTGCAGCTATACAGGTTGGTCATGATATTAGAGTCTTTTGTATTTTAAATGATAGCGATGAGTTTGAGATAATGATAAACCCAGAGATAAAGGTATTAAAGGATAAAGAGATTGTAGCAACAGAGGCATGTTTA
>JBBADY010000027.1:0-10009 GCA_041656215.1 Candidatus Dojkabacteria bacterium
TGTAAATGTAGGTGCAGGTGACTCTATTAAAGAGAGTGAAGCATTAGAGGATATTGTAAACATGATTACTCAGATAGCTGGTCAGAAGCCAGTAGTAAATAAAGCAAGGAAAGCAGTGTCTTCTTTTAAGGTTAGAGAAGGAATGGATATAGGTGTTTCTGTAATCTTAAGAGGAGATAGAATGTGGGAGTTCTTTGATAAGTTAGTTAATGTAGTATTCCCAAGAGTCAAAGACTTTAGAGGATTAGATCCTAAATCGTTTGATGGAGCTGGTAACTACTCAATAGGTATTGAAGATCAAACAGTATTTCCTGAGATAGATGCAAACAACATTAGGAAAGTAAGAAGTTTAGAGGTTACAATAGTTACAACAGCGAAAGATGATAAAGGTGGTAAATTACTTTTAGATAAATTTGGGTTTCCATTTAAGAAAGATGTCAACAAAAGCTAAAGAGCATAAAGCAAGACAATTGAAGATAAAATCAAAGTATAAATCAAGGGTATATAACAGATGTGAGCTTTGTGGTAGAGCTAGAGGATATCTAAGACATTACGGTGTTTGTAGAATATGTTTTAGGAAATTAGCAAGTGAGGGGCAGATCCCTGGAGTCAAGAAAGCAATATGGTAATTTTAGAATAAAATTTTTTGGTAATTTTTTAAAAATAAACAATGAACGATTTAGTAGCAGACTTTTTGGCAAGAATGAAAAATGGAATAGATAGAAAGAAGGAAACTGTAATAGTGCCATCTACAAAGATGAATATTGAAATATTAAAAGTATTAAAACAGGAAGAGATGATTGTTGGATATGAAGAGGTAGAAGGAATGATAGAAGTAGAAATTCTTTACTATGACGATGAACCAGCTGTTACACAGTTTAAGAGAGTAAGTAGTCCTGGTCAAAGAATATATGTAACAAGTAAAGATATTGTACCCGTTATGAATGGAAGAGGTATTTCAATAATATCTACCTCTAAAGGATTGATGTCAGGTGCAATGGCTAAGAGTCAAAGTATTGGTGGAGAATTAATCTGTAAAATTTGGTAATTAAAAATGTCTAGAATAGGGCAAGAGCCAGTAACAATTGAAGAGGGAGTTCAAGTAAAGATAGAAGGTAATGTAGTTACTGTATCAGCTAATGATAAAGAGACAGTTTTAACTTTACCAGAGAAACTTAAAGTAGAGATTAAAGAGGATCAGATATTTGTATCTAAGATTGATGAGAGTAAAGAGGCTAAATCTTTACACGGTACATATAGAGTGTTAATCGCAAACGCAGTTAAGGGTATTAAGGAAGGGTTTGAAAAGAGATTAGAATTAGTAGGTGTTGGATACAGAGCAAGAATGGAAGGTACTACATTAGTAATGAGCTTAGGATGGAATCATCCTGTTAAGATTGAGAGTCCAGAGGATATCACTATTGAAGTTCCTGAAGAAACAAAGATTGTATTAAAAGGATATGATAAACAGAGGGTAGGAGAATTTGCTGCAAAGATAAGGGCAATTAGAAAACCAGAACCGTATAAAGGTAAAGGTATTAGGTATGAGGGTGAATATGTTAGAAAAAAGAGTTCTAAATCTAGTGTAGGGGCATAATTGTTAACAAAGAAATATGATATACAATAAAGTAGAAAAAAGAGAAAAAAGAAAAATGCATATTAGGAAGAAGGTAAGTGGTTCTTCTACTAAGCCAAGAGTTTTTGTCTTTAAAAGTAACAAATTCTTTTATGCAGGTGTTGCAGATGATAACAAGGGAATTGTTTTAACAAGTAAAATAGCTAAGAAGAATAGTGAGGAGATATTAAAGATGGCAAAACTTTTTGCAACCGATTTAAAGAAAAAGAAGATAGAGGTTACTGTATTTGATAGAAGTGGGTATAAATACCATGGTTTAATAGCTTCTTTTGTAGAAGAGTTAAGAAATAACGGAATTAAGATTTAGTTTAAATAAATAGATGTTTGATAACAGAAGAAATCAAAAAGAAAGATCACCATTTGATAAGAAGACTGTCTCTATTAGGAGGGTTGCTAAGGTTACAAAGGGTGGTAAGAGATTAAGATTTAGTGCAATGGTTGTTGTAGGAGATCATAATGGTTCTGTTGGTGTTGGTCTTGGAAGAGGAATAGATACTAGAAGTGCAGTAGAGAAGGGAGAGAGAGTAGCTATTAAAAAAATGAAAAAGATTCAGTTAGCTGGAGACACAATTCCACATGAGGTGTTACATAAAGAGGGTGCAGCTAAGGTTTTACTTAGACCTGCTAGAACAGGTACAGGTGTAATTGCCGGTTCTTCTGTAAGGACAGTATTAGAGTTAGCAGGTATTGATAATGTATACGGTAAGTTACTAGGTACTACAGATTCAATAGCTTCTGCATATGCTACTTTTGAGGCTCTTAAGAGTTTAAGAAATACAAGAGTTCTCTCTAAGATGAAATATATGAGAGATAGAGTTGAAGCAAAGAAAGAAACAGATAAAGAGAATAAAATTAAAGATGAGAAAAGGAAAGCAGCCAAAAGGATAGAGAAAAGAGGTGAGAAGAAAGATTTTAGAGGTAGAGATAGAAGATCTAATAGTAATAGAAGAGAAAAGAAATAAAGTTAATAATATATTGAAATGTACTTAGAAAATATTCCAAAAAGAAAGAAGAGAATAGGAAAAGCTAAGAGGCTTGGTAGAGGTTACGGCTCTGGTGTAGGTGGTCATACATCTACTAGGGGTATGAAGGGTCAGAAATCTAGAGCAGGTCATAAGTCATTACTTTTCTTTGAGGGTGGTAATGTACCTTTCTTTAGAAGAATGCCTAAGACTAGGGGTTTTAATAAAGTAAATAAAGTAGAAGCTACTGCTATAAATCTGAATACTTTAGAAGAGAATTTTAAAGCAGGAGAGTTAGTAACTGTAGATAGTCTAAAAGAGAAAGCATTGATAGCAAAGAGAACTGTTTCAGTAAAGATATTAGGTTCTGGAGAAATTAGTAAAAAGATAGTAATTGAAGGTATCCCTGCCTCTCAGACAGCTAAAGAGAAAGTAGAAAAAGCAGGGGGTACAATAAAGTAACCTCTACAACAATGAATAAATATTTCGAAACCTTTCGAAGGATCCTTAAGACAGAAGAGATCCGTAAAAAAATAATATTCTCATTAATAATACTACTTGCATATAGATTTTTGGCTGCTATTCCTGTAGCTGGTATTCCTGCGGACGCTATTAAGATGCTTTTTGAGGGTAGTAGCTTTGGAGATATGCTTTCTACAGTATCAGGAGGTGTGCTTGAGACTGCCTCTATTGCAGCTATTGGTTTAAGTCCATATATTAATGCATCTATCATATTCCAACTGCTTGGTTCTGTTATTCCTAAGATTGAAGAGTTAAGGAATGAAGGTCCTGAGGGTAGAAAGCAGATTAGTATGTATACAAGATTACTTACTGTTCCGTTAGCAATTATGCAATCATTTGTAATATATTCAACCTTAAGAGGGTTTGGATTGATAGGGGAGTTGGAAATATTACAATTGATAACAATGGTTGCTACATTAACAGCTGGCTCTATCTTAGTGATGTGGTTTGCAGAGCTAACATCTGAGAGTGGTGTGGGAGGAGGTTCTTCCTACTTAATATTCCTAGGTATTGTAGCTGGTATACCAGGTACATTAAGGTCTAACTTCACACTGATGGATCCATTTCAAAAAGGTGTATTTATATTCGTTACCTTGCTATTAATAGTGTCAGTAGTATATGTGACGGAGGCGCAAAGAAAGGTACGTGTACAGTATTCACGTAGAGTAAGAACTGGTGGTGCTATGGATAGCTATATACCGATAAAGTTAGTACAGTTTGGTGTAATGCCTGTTATCTTCGCAGTCTCCCTACTTTCCTTCCCTCAACTTATTGGTAAATTCATACTAAGTAGGGATATGGGAGATAAAGTGATTAACTTCACTACTAAGGCTATGACTTTAATAGAGAATCCATATTTTAATAATATACTTACTTTCCTGTTCATTGTAGGCTTTGCATTCTTCTATCTTACTGTTGTATTTAAGACAGATGAGCTTGCAAAGAACTTACAGCAACAGGGAGGCTTTATACCAGGAATTAGACCAGGTAAGAATACTTCTGAGTACTTACGTAGGGTTGCATTTAGATTAGCTACAGTGGGAGCAATATTTCTAGGCTTTATATCTATACTCCCAAATATCTTAATATCTTTAGACCTTATGACTGCTACAGTAATTACAGGTACAGGCTTACTAATTATGGTAAATGTTGTATTAGATATACGAAGGCAGGTATCTTCTATGGTAGTTGCTAGAGATTATGATAGATATCTGTAAATATTTTCATATTGTTGTGGTATTATTACTTAATTAATTAATATATATACATATTATTGTATGAAAACAGTACTATTTCACGGACCCTCTGGAAGTGGTAAAGACACTCAGGTAGAGCTATTAGAAAAAGAGTATGAGTTTGAGAATATTGGTACAGGAGATATGTTTAGGTCTATGTATAAAGAGGCTGATATAGAGGCTCTGAGGGCATATAACTACTGGTCTAAAGGACAGTGGGTACCAAATGAATTGGTATACAGTATGTTGAATAAGTGGGTGACTAAGTTTGATAAAGAGAAGCACTGGGCATTTGTTTCAGTAGTTCGTGATGTAGGTCAAATAGAGATGTTTGATAAGACATTAGAGAGTGTTGGTAGGAGTTTAGATCATTTTATCCATTTTACTCTCTCAGAAGATATCGCAATAGAGCGTATGTCTCTTAGATGGGTATGTCCTAACTGTGATAGTACATATCATGAGAAATACAAGAGAGAGAAAGTAAAAGGATACTGTGATAGGTGTGGTACTAAGCTAATACAAAGGGAAGATGATCAGCCAGATAGGATTAGAAACAGGATTAGGGAGTATAATAGAACAATAGAACCGATAGTTTCAGTATACAAAGAGAGAGGCATTTTAATTGAGATAGATGCTACTCCAAGTATTGAAGAAATTCATAAAGAAGTACTGTTAAGCCTAGGGTTGTAAAAAGTTTCTCTTTTTGATATGCTTAACTCGTCTTTGTAGGGTTTTAGTGGTATTTCAAGGGAAAATAGCTTTAAATCTTTGAAAAAAGCTTATACTTTTGATATAATGCTCTGGACTCTATTTATTACAAGGATGCTAAGTTATGAGTGTTGAGACAAAGAAAGTTTACGAATTTGAAGGAGAGGTAAAGGAGTGTTTACCTAATACTAAGTTTTTGGTTGAAATAGAGGTTAATGGGGTTAAGCATGATGTAATTGGATATCTTTCTGGTAAGATGAGAATGCACTACATTCGTATCTTAGAGGGAGATAAAGTAAAAATAGAAATGACCCCGTATGATAAAACACAGGGTAGAATAACATATAGAATGAAATAAAATGAAAGTACAGGCTTCGGTAAAAAAAAGGTGTGCAGATTGTTATACCGTTCGAAGGAAGGGTCGTGTGTATGTTTATTGTAAAAAGAATCCTAAGCATAAGCAAAGGCAAGGATAATATATAACTGTATTTAATTAATATACTATGGCAAGAGTAGCAGGAATAGAAATACCAAATGATAAGAGATTGTGGGTCTCCTTAATGAGCATATATGGCATAGGAGAGAAATCTGCAAAACTTATCTGTACTGATGTAAAGATTGATGAGAATACTTTTGTTAGAGATCTTGATGAAGCACAGTTAGACATTATCAGAGGATACCTAGATAAGAATATCCAGGTAGAGGGAGAGTTAAGGCAGAAGATCTTTAGAGCTATTAAGAGATTAAAAGATATTAAAAGCTATAGAGGTATTAGGCATAAATTAGGACTTCCAGTTAGAGGTCAGAGAACAAGACATAATGCTCGTACTAGAAAAGGTAGGAGTATGCCTGTAGGTGGTTTAAATCGTAAATTAGAAAAGACTTAGCATATTATGGCAATTACTAAAAAGAAAGCTAAAAAGACAGTATCTTCTGGTGTAGTTACAATACAATCTACATTTAATAATACGATAATATCTATTACAGATGTTAATGGAGATGTGTTAGTACAGGGTAGTCCAAGTGTTGTAGGATTTAAAGGGGCTAAGAGAAGTACAGCCTTTGCAGCTACTAAAGCGGCTAGTGATGCAGCAGAGAAGGCAATCAAAAGATATGGGCTTAAGGATGTTAAAGTAATAGTTAGTGGGCCAGGAGCTGGTAGGAATGCAGCAGTAAAGGGTTTAGACTCTGCAGGATTAAAGATTACTACATTGATAGATAGAACCCCTATTCCTCACAATGGATGTAGGCCTAGAAAGGCACCAAGAAAGTAATAATATTTATAAATATTTTAAATGGGTAGATATACAGGACCAAAAGAAAGATTAAGTAGAAGAGAGGGTGTAGAGTTACATCTTAAAGGTTCTAGATCTTTTTCAGATAAGGCTGGTTTAAAGAGGAAACCCTTTGTTCCAGGACAACATGGAAGTAAGAGAAGGGCAAGACTTTCAAACTACGGTCTTCAGCTTAGAGAGAAGCAGAAGGTAAAGAGAACATATGGAGTTAGAGAGAGACAGTTTAAGAGTCTTTACGAAGAGGCAGATAGAAGATCTAAGGTATATGATACAGATAAAGGGCTTGAACTTTTAAGAATGTTAGAGACAAGGGTTGATAATGTGCTTTACTATGCAGGTTTAGCTCCTTCAAGAGCAGCAGCAAGACAGTATGTAGTACATGGTCATGTTCTTTTAAATGGTAAGAAATTCACTATTCCTTCTAAAGAGGTAAAAGAGGGAGATTCTGTAGAATTAAAGATGGCAAAACTTGCATCTACAGAGAAACTGTTTCCTGTCCCTGATTGGATAGAAACTAAGGAAACTAAAGTAACGGTAGCAAGATTGCCAATTAGAGACGAAATAGATGAAGGTATTCGTGAGAACCTAATCATAGAGTACTACTCTAGATAATAATTTGTTTAAAAATAATAATGGAAGCATTCAAGGATATAAAGGTAACAGTTAAAGAAGAAGAGAATAACTTTGGTGTGTATGAAATATCACCTCTCCCAAGAGGATACGGTCATACCTTAGGTAATGCTCTAAGAAGGATTCTTTACTCTAGTCTTAAAGGTTCTGGTATTACAAGTATAAAGATTAAGGGAGTTAAGCATGAATATTCTACTCTTCCTGGAGTAAAAGAGGATGTAACCTCCATTATTCTTAATCTTAAGCAGGTTAAGTTTAGAGTAGATTCAGAGGATATAAAGAGATGTAGATTAGTTGCAAAGGGTAAGAAAGTAGTAAAGGCATCAGATATTGAAGTAGAGGCAGGAGTAACAGTTGCTACACCAGATGTAGTCATTGCAAACCTTACAGATGCTTCTGCAGAGTTGATAATAGATATGGTTGTAGAATCAGGTATTGGATATAGGGATGCTAGATATACTGATAGGGAAGAGGTAGGAATAATTCCTTTAGATTGTGACTTTACACCAGTTGAGAAGGTAAGTTTAACTGTAGATCAGGCTCGTAAGGGTCAAGAAACAGATTTAGATTCTGTAGTCATTCGTTTAGAAACAGATGGTAGTATTGCTCCAAAAGATGCACTGTTAGAGTCTTCTAGAATATTACAGGAATTCGCTGGTAAGGTAATGATTGCAATGGGAGTATCTAAAAAAGAAGTTGAGGAGAGAGTAGAAGAGATTAATCAGGTTGAAATAGTAGAGGAAGAGGTAGAGGAGCATGACGAAGTTAATGATTTAAGAATAGAGGATTTACCAATATCAAAGAGATCTAAAACAGGATTACTTTCTGGTGAATATAAGACATTGGGTGATTTAAAAGGTGTTACTGTAGATGATTTACTTTCTCTTTCAGGATTTGGAAATAAGTCTTTAAATGAGGTAGTAGAACTTTTAAGTCAGTACGGTATTAATATAAGGAATGAATAGTTAAAGAGGATGTATAAAAGAAATAGTATTAAAAAATTAGGAAGAACAACATCTCATAGGAAAGCATTGATACAGAATCAGTTGCGTTCATTAGTAGAGAGTGGAAAGATAAAGACTACTTCTCCTAAAGCAAAGGTAATGAAGGGAGAGATAGAGTCTTTAATATCCAAAGTAAGAACTACAAAAGATGGTGATTTGAATTTAAGAAGAAGATTACAGGTTGTTTTTGGTAATACAGAGTTGGTTAATAGATTTTTAGATATTGCTAAGAAGGATGATACTAAGGTTCTAATTAAGAAAGTTGGTTTTAGAGATGGGGATAATGCTCAGGTTTCAGTACTTGAAATTAAAGGACTTAAGGGTAAGGGAGCAAAGCGAGTTACTAAGAGTAAAGATGTAGAGAAAGATATAGTAGAGGAGAAGGTAGTAGAGAGTAAAGAGAAAAAGAAAAGTATATTAGATTTAGGTTCTAAAAAATCAGTTACTAAAGGAGTAGGACCAATTAACAAAGAGAGAGCAAAATCTAGATCAGGATTATAATTTATATACAGATAAATAGATGAAGTACACTACACAGTGGACAAAAAAAGAAGATATAAAGAGAGAGTGGCATATTATTGATGCTAAAGATTTAATAGTTGGTAGAATTGCTACTAAAATAGCTTCTCTTCTAATTGGTAAAGAGAAACCACAGATAGTTCCTAACTTAGATTGTGGTGATTATGTCATTGTTATTAATACAGACCAGTTAAAGCTTACAAGAGGGAAGGAGAATAAGAAGATGTATTACAGCTATTCTGGATATCCTGGAGGTTTAACAGAGACAGTATTTAAAGATCAGATGAAGAAAGATTCTACTAGAGTAATACTTTCTGCAGTAAAGAATATGTTACCTAAAAACAAGCTTAGAGATTTGAGAATGAACAGACTATTTGTATACAAAGATGATGTTCATAAGCATCAAGCTCAGAGTCCTAAAGAGTATAAATTATAATAGATTAAAGAGTGAGTAAGGAGAAATATTTTGAAGGAATTGGTCGAAGAAAAACATCTACATGTAGAGTAAGAATTTATGCTGGAGATAAGGTTAGTACTGTAAATGGTAAAGCTATTACTGATTACTTTGCAAGTATTCCAGTATCAACAAATACAATAATGAAACCTCTTAATGTAACAGAGCTAGAGGGTAAGTATTACTTCACAGCCGTAGTCTCAGGTGGTGGAATATCATCTCAAGTTGATAGTGTTACATTAGGTTTAGCAAGAGCGCTCTATTCAATGGATGAGTCTTTGAAGCCAATCTTAAGAAAAGCAAGATTAGTAACAAGAGACTCTAGAGGAGTAGAAAGAAAGAAATATAGTCAGCTTAAAGCTAGAAAAAAGCCTCAATTCTCCAAACGTTAAGTACATGGAAAGCACCGCAAGGTGCTTTTTTTTCCTAAAGTGGGTAATATATATCAATATATATTTTATCTTTTTTAATATGAAAAGAACAACATTTTGGGTATTAACTACCGTAGGTATAGTAATATTTGGGTTTTTAATAGTTCAACTTTTCTCTCTCTATATATATGGAGTAAAGAGTTCTGTGAGAGTAGAAGATAATTTCCTCCCCTCTTATATGTCTGAAGACAGTATTTCGTATGCTCCCTATCAAAGAGAGATTGGTTCTACACAGGATTCTGCAACATACAATGATGATGAGGGTTCTAAGGTACAGAAAACAGGATCTATTAATTTCTTAGTTAGAGATCTTGATAGTGCAGTTGATAATGTGCAGGTTGTTAATGTTAAATACTCTGGTGTAGTGACTAATATATATGATTATGGTAGGGGCAATGATAGGACTGTACAGTTAACAGTGAAGGTTCCCGTTAAGGGATTTGAAGAGTACTATGAAGAGCTTCGTAAACTTGATGGAGAGGTTACATATGCAAATATAGATACAAATGATTTAACGGAACAGTATATTGATATTACATCTAGGTTAGAGAATTTAAAGAGTGTTGAGGGCCAATTAGTGGGTATATTAAAAGATGCTAGTTCAGTACAGGAT
>JBBADY010000028.1:0-10002 GCA_041656215.1 Candidatus Dojkabacteria bacterium
CTTTAAGTCGTATGAAAAAGAGATCTTAGTACCACTCTCACTATCTATTTGTTCAAACTGTGTATCTTCATGTAGTGCAGGGGCTAAGATAACGACATGGTTAATAACCTTCTTTATTAAATCATGTGTTTGATACTGCACTACCACCCTATACGGATCCCCATATGTTGTTTGTCTGTAGTTTGGTACCTTCACATATATACCCTCTCCACTCTTAAGCTCTTGTATAGAGTAAGTAACTGCTTTACCATTACCATTTGTAACCTTAAGACTCTCTATCTTAAACTGTCTCTCTAGCTCTAGCTCGTACTGTTGAGTTTTAGGTAAATCAGGAATATGGAAGATCTTCTCTCCCTCTGTTGAGTAAAAATAGCTACTGTTTTTAACCTCTCTAACATACTCTGTACTTACAGTGACAAAGTCCCTACCACTTTCATATGAGATTGTAGAGTTATTCTGTATATTAAAATCTACATCTTGAGCAAAGGTTAGCCCTGTACAAAGAGAGAGTATGAATGAGAGAGAGATTAAAATCTTTAAATTTCTGTTCATATGGATATCTTACTTTAGAATTTCTTTCTTTGAAAGAGTACTAAGTAAATATTTAATTAAGAGAATTGCTTAAGAGATGATATAATGCGGGGATTAATATATATATCAATAGAATGGGAGATGTAACTAGGTCGCATACACTGTCTTTAGGAATAGTTGGTTTACCAAATGCAGGTAAGTCATCTCTTTTTAATGCATTAACAAAGAAAGCTGTACCTGCAGAGAACTTTCCTTTCTGTACGATAGATAAAAATGTAGGTGTAGTAGAGATACCAGATGAGAGATTAAAGAAATTAGCTGACTTTTTTACTGCACAGAAGGTTGTACCCTCTGTAATGACCTTTGTAGATATTGCAGGACTTGTTAAGGGAGCCTCTAAGGGGGAGGGTTTGGGTAATCAGTTCCTTGCACACATCAGAGAGGTAGATGTCATCATCTATGTACTTAGAGCCTTTAGTAGTGGTGAGATAGTGCATGTCTATAACAGGGTAAACCCTGTAGATGATTTTGAGATTGTACAATCTGAATTAATACTTAAAGATTTAGAAGTTGTTGAGAAGAAACTAGCAAGTGTAATTAGAAATTCTAAATCAGGAGTTACTGCACAAGCTCAGATGCAAATATCAGTATTAGAGAAGATACTTAAAGGTTTAAATGAGGGAATTCCAGTTATAGATATGTCTTTCTCTAGCGAAGAGAGAGAGTTTGTAACAGAGATGTCTTTACTTACATCTAAGCAGAGGCTATTCCTTCTTAACTGTAAAGAGGGTTTAGATGAGGAGAGTATAGCTAAGTGGAAGGAGCAATTAATGGAGATATCTGGAGATAGCAAAGGGGAGTTTGTAATTAGAGTAGATATTAAACTACTCTCTGATTTAGCAAATATGAGTGAGGATGAAATGGAGGAGTATGTAGAGTTGCTTGGTAGTAAACCAACTACAGTAGAGAGTGTTCTTGAGTATGCATACAAGAGATTAAATCTTTTAACCTTCTATACCGGTTCTGAAAAAGAGTGTAATGCATGGACTATAGAGAGTGGGGCTAATGTAAAGAGTGCTGCAGGAGTCATACATACTGATCTTGCAAAAAACTTCATTACAGCTGATGTAGTTGATGTAGAGAAGCTTGTTGAAGTGGGTGGATGGAGTAAAGCTAAAGAGGAGGGTTTAGTAAAAAACTACGGTAAAGAGCATATTGTTAAGGATGGAGAGTATATTGTAATTTTAGCTAATGCTTAATAGAATTGTAATATCTGTTTTTTTCTGATAAAATCCATTCGCATTGATATTAATTTAATAGATTGTTTTTGATGTCTACAGATAGAGTAAAAAGGATGAAGAATTATGAAATGATGGTTGTATTAAAGCCATTGTTACCTGATGATTTAAGAAAGAGTATGCATAAGGAGTTTATGGATATGATGGAGCAGGATGGTGGAGAGGTATTAGATATAGATGTTTGGGGTAAGAGATACCTTGCATACAAGATAGCGGGTCATAATGAGGGGTATTACATAGTGTATGATTTTAAAGGCTCTCCATCCGTTATTAATGAGATGAAGAGGTTGCTTCAATTAAGGCAAGAGATTCTAAGATTTATGATTGTAGAGGCTGATCATCCAGAGTTAATAGGTAAAAGGATAAAGAAGAAAGAAATAGAAGTTTAGTTAAAGTTTTTTTAATATTTGGTTGGTAATATTAAGGTAAGTTAAATTTATATATATATACAAAATGTCGGCAAGATCTTTAAACTCAGTTCAATTAATAGGTAACTTAACAAGAGATCCAGAGTTAAGATATACAACTGGAGGTACTCCTGTTGTTACATTTGGTGTAGCTACTAACAAGTCTTGGAAGGACAAAGAGGGTGAAGTAAAAGAGGTAGCAGAGTTTCATAATGTAGTTGCATGGAATAAGATGGCTGAGATATGTCAGCAATTACTTGCAAAGGGAATGAAGGTATACATTGAGGGATCACTTTCAACAAGGTCATGGGAAGCAGATGATGGTTCTACAAGATATAAGACAGAGATAAGAGTAAATGATATGATTCTTTTAGATAGTAAGGGTAAGCAGGGAGATGGAAGTAGTATACAAACAGGGGATGAGAAAGCAGAAGATGTTTCAGTAGTAGATACTCCAGTAGTAGAAGATGAAGCTTCTGATGAGGATCCTTTAGAGGATTCAGATTTACCATTTTAATTTAGGTTTAGATAAGTAATGAGTGCAGTAGAAGAGAAAAAAGTAATAACACCAACATTAGAGGATGTCTTTGATGAGAAAGTTGTAACAGAAGATGATGCTAATGAGTCATACGGTGGTAAGAAGAAGGTAAGAAGAAGGAGAAAGATTGTACAAGATCTCTCATGTCCTTTATGTGATTCTGGAGTAAAAGATATCTCATACAGAGATGTGTATCAATTAAAGAAGTTTACATCTGTAAGAGGTAAAATTATATCTACTGAGAAATCAGGAGCATGTCATAAGCATCAGAAGCAATTAAAGAACGCTATTAAGAGAGCAAGATATATGGCATTACTTCCATATGTAGCTAAAGAGGCATAATCCAAAAGGTTATTGAATTTGAAAAGAGGTCTTAATGGCCTCTTTTTTCTTACAGTAGTTTCAAATTCCCCTTTTTATTGGTAAACTAATTACGTAATGAATACACTGCCCATATTAAAGAAAAATGCCTACCTTACTCTTTTGATTAAGGATAATCATATATTTGCTAATTTAGCGTATACAGATTTTGTAGCACAGAAGACATATATGCTTTCTGATACTACAGATCTATCTCCTCTTAAGTTTAGAATGGACGATATTGTATTTAATGGGGAGTTTTGGTTTGAATATTTCGACTCTTTAGAGAAAGTTTTAGGTTGGGATATTGTAGATAGGCAGTGGCAGGGAGTGTTTAAGATTGTAGATTTCCAAGATGAGGGAGAGGGGGTAAGTGGTATAAAGGTGTTGGTGGATGATAATCAGCCGTTTTTTAATAAGATATATACCTCTTTAAAAGAGTTTTCTAAAGATATTACACTGAGAGTTACTGATGATAAATACATGAAGGGTATTATAGATGGTCTTAGGGGAAGATTAGAGTATGAGGATATCCTTTGGGTAGATATAGATCTCTCACATTTTACTGTATATAGAAGTAGGGAGAGAGTGTCTTCTACAGGGATATTTTCAAAAGAGAGAAAGAGTGAGTTTTTAACTAGTAAGATATCTTGGAGTAGTGAGATAGGTCTTATTGATTCTATTAAGAGCTCTAAATTACAAGCGTTTCTTTCTTTGGAGTCTAATTCGGACAATATTATAGATAGATGGGCGAATTTTGTAGCACAAACTCCTGATTATATCTCTGATCCTAATGTAGAGGATATTTTAAGATCTTTTGTTACGATACAGAATCTTTCTATATTTGAAAATAACAGAGAAAAATTCGAAGCTTTTGGGAGAGGAAATAGTGCTATCTTTGTAACAGGTAAATTAGCAAAGATTATGGATAGAAGAAACCTTCTTCTTTCATTAATAGATGGTTTTGAATTAGAAGGGATATTTGACCTATTCTTAGATAGTGAGAATAGGGTTGTAAGTTACGGTAGGAATTTAATAGAGGCCTCTTTGTCAGAGGATATGTTAGTGGTAAAGGGGGATGTGCTTCCTCCTGTTTCTAAAGTAGTAATACCGCAGGTAAATGTATCTAAGGGTAAGAATAAGGTTATATTTTCGGGTAATATTGTATCTCAGGATTTTGACAGTATTGATATATATGCAATAAATCCTAACTTAGAGATATTTAATATCCCTTATAAATCTAATAAGGTGGTGGTAGAGGGGAGCTTAAAAAATGGTGCAGTATTAACTCACTATCCAACCACTGATATTTCCTTTATATCCGCACATGAGGGAGTTATATATGATAGCTTAGTAGTAGATTGTAGGATTAGACCTATTGTATATGGTCCTAAGCCTAAGGATAATAGAATTAAATTACAGAATTGGGGTAATGGAAATAAGAAGTAGGTTGTTTGAAAAATATACTGATTTTAAATTTAGCATACCTCTTAAGGGTAATGAGAGGGTTTTTGCTAAGCAGGGAAGTTATATAAAGGTAGGAGATAAACTGTTTGAAAGCTATATTAGTGCTATAAAAAAGTCTATATATCTACCTAAAACTCTTAACTGTAAACTACAGGAGTGTCCGAAATATGTTAGTAGAATAGATGGTGAATATATAGAAGAGGGGGAGGTAGTAGCTCGTAAGGTATCATCTGGAGGTTTAACATTAACAGAGGTAGTATCCCCTGTATCTGGTATCTTGGATTGTACTAGGGTGTCTAAAGGATATATAGATATATTGGGTGAAGAGGGTAGTAATATCTTTAAGAGTGATTTTGATGGGTATATTAATACTGTAAATCCTAATGATGGTATGGTAATTACCTCTGATGCTTTATGTATAGATTTAGTTGCTACTACTAAAACAGAGAGTAAATTCTTTGGTAAGTTAGAGATATTAGCAGATGGTAACAGTATAGTGACGGAGAAAATGCTAGAGAGTGACTATTCTGGAAAGATAGTGTGGGTAGGACCATATCTTTATGATCAGGTAGCGTATGAGCTATTCGAAAGGGGTGCTGTTGCTATCCTTACCTACGCTATATCATATGAAGAGTTTCGTAATATTGGTCTACCCATTGCAGTTCTAGGAGGTTTTGGTTCTGTACACTGTGATCTAAAATTCATCAATAAATTAATATCTCTCAAAGATAGATTAGTCATATTAGATGGAGTTGAGAATCAGTTGTTTGTAATTGCAGATAGCAAAGATGCTAATAGGGAGTGGTTTGTAAATCAGTATGTTAATCAATCCGTAATATCTAGAGTACCATCTAGCTATGGATATATAGGGAAGATAGTTGAGGTACAAGAAGACTCCGATTATGTTCTTGTAGATTTTGATAAAAAAGGTAAGTCCTTACTTCATATTGGAGCTTTGGACTTTGTAGATTTGTAATACTGCTTTCATGGTAATATAATTTTAAATGTACTTTACTTGATTAAATAATGCTTGTGGAAAATAGTAACAGAGGGTTTAAAAATATATGGTTTGTAGTCCTAATCGTAATATCTTTCTCTTTAGGTATATATTTCGGTAGGAATGTAGATACTCCTAACTTAGATCTATCTAGTAGCAAAGGTAAGGTAGATCAAACTTTGTTCTGGGAAGTATGGAACTTAATGGAGAGTAAGTTTGTACAGAAAGAGAAAGTAAGTGAACAAGATATGATGTATGGAGCTATTAAGGGGATGGTAGATTCATATGGAGATCCTGCAACCATATTCTTAACACCTGAAGAGACTTTGCAGTTTAATCAAAGTAATGAGGGTAAATATTTTGAAGGTATTGGAGCGGAGTTAGGGTATAGCAATGGAGCTATTATAATTGTTTCTCCATTAGATGGCTCTCCAGCAAAGGCTGCAGGTATAAGGGCAGGAGACTATATCTTGGCTGTAGATGATTATGAGGTTAAGAGTGGGGACAATGTATATGAAATAGTTCAAAAGATTAGGGGGGAGGCTGGTACGAAGGTTGTATTAAAAGTATTACATAAGGGAGATTTGGAGGCTGTAGATATAGAGATTACAAGGGGTGAGATTACAGTTCCAAGTATGACTCTTAGCTTTGTAGGAGAGAAGAAAGATATTGCTTTAATAGATGTTGCTAGGTTTACAGACTCATCATATTTAGCATGGAATAATAAATGGGATGAATTAGTAGATGAGGTAGTATCTAAGAATATTAAAAAGGCTATAATAGATCTAAGAGGTAATCCTGGTGGATACTTTGATGCGGCTGTTTACTCTGCAGGTGAGTTTCTAAAAGGTGGTACATTAATATCTATGCAGGAGGATGGTAGTGGGAATAAGAAAGAGTTTGTTGCAAAGTCTGGGGGCAAATTACAGGGTCTAGAAGTTGTAGTGCTTGTAGATGAGGGTAGTGCATCTGCTTCTGAGATATTTGCAGGTGCTTTACAACAAAACGGTGTTGCAAAGGTTGTGGGTACTAAAACATACGGTAAGGGTACTGCACAGAGTGTTCTTGATTTAAGAGGTGGTTCTAGTTTACATATTACAACCTTAAAGTGGTTACTTCCTGATGGTACTTGGTTAAATAGGGAGAATCCTGTAGAGCCAGATATAGAGATAGAGAATAGTACCGATGATTTTGTAAATGGACAGGATAAACAGATGGATGAGGCTTTGAAGTTACTTAAAAATTAATTTATTAATAATTAATTATATGGAAAAAGAAAAAAAGGTAGTAGTAAAAGAGAAGAAGAAATCTCTAATAGGTAAGTATAGGCATATGAGAGTGTTTGGGGTTGCCCTAGTCCTTGTAACTGCCTTCTTACTTCTATGTGTATCCTTCCTCCTTATACTTCGAGTATCTCCTGAATTGCAAGATCTGTTTCTTGATAGAAATATAGAGCAGGAGAGTAGTAATAGTAGCTCTACTGAGATAACAATTACTGAGGAAGAGAATGTAATTATAAATGTAGTTAAACAATCTTCTGAATCAGTAGTTAGTATTGCTGTAACACAGCTATCCCTTGAGCAGGGAGAGGGTATAGTAGATAGGGTTAGTAATATTGGTACAGGCTTTATTGTAGATAGTAATGGAATAATTATTACTAATCAGCATGTAGTATCTAACTCTCAGGCTTCATATATTGCAATTACAAATGAAGGTAAGAAATATCCTGTAACTGAAATTATCAGGGATGATAGTAATGATATCGCTATCCTAAAAGTAGATGCAACCAATCTTAAAGCTATAGAGTTGGGTGATTCAGATAATCTTCTTGCTGGTCAAACAGTCATAGCAATAGGTACACCACTAGGTGAGTATGCAGGTAGTGTAACTACAGGTGTAATAAGTGGATTAAGTAGATCAGTAACAACCTCCTCCGGATGGTTTGGTTCAACTACAAAGGTATATGAGAATGTAATTCAAACAGATGCTGCTGTTAATCCTGGTAACTCAGGTGGCCCATTAATAAGTACAGAGGGTAAGGTAATAGGGGTTAATTTCGCTACGAGCTCTGGTGCAGATAATATATCATTTGCTTTACCTATTAATATCGTAAAGCAAAGATTAAGTGAATATATTACATATGGTAAATTTATAAAACCGTACATAGGAATCTCATATCAGATGATATCTGAGTATGAGGCTTTGTATTACAAAGATGTTGTTGCAGGAGCATTAGTAGTAACTGTCGATCCTAAAGGTCCAGCAAGTAAAGCTGGTATTGAAAGGGGTGATATTATTACAGAGATTAATAAAAAGAGTGTAGAGAATTCATTTGCTTCTCTAATACAATCATTTAAGGTAGGTGATGAGATTGAGTTAGAGGTATGGAATGCAGGAAAGAGTAGGAGTGTACAAGTTACCTTAGTAGAAGCAGAGTAATCTACTTTATTAACACAAACCTATCTCTACTGTAACAGTCTTTCTTTCCTGTTACCTTCATTTTAGGAAAAGAGTTCTTTGCTAAAGAGAGTGTTTCTTTGTATATACTTTCTTCTGTTTCAATATATATTGCTTTAATATTTATATCTTTCGTTTGAAGCTGCTTGAAGAGTTTCTCATAGAGATCTAATCCCATTTCACCACCATCTAGAGCTATTTTAGGTTCATACTCTAATACACTCTTCTCTAATTTCTTATACTGCTTAGTTGGTATATATGGGAGATTAGCAACGAGTAGGGTAGGCTCTTTTAGAGTGGGTATATCTTCAATGAGATTACACAGGAGCCATCCTATATACTCCTGCTTAAGGATATTTAATTCATTCTCTTTTGCAATCTTAAGTGCTTTCTTAGATATATCTGTAGCGTATATAGAGAAGTTCGCTTTTTTATTAAGTAACTTAGCAATAGAGATTGCTATACATCCTGAACCAGTACCTACATCTATGATATTTTTTATATCTAACTCTTTTATATATTTCAATGAATCGTATACAAGCTGTTCACTTTCTACTCTTGGTATTAAGGTATCTTTTGTTACAGTGAAATTGTTATTACAGAACTCACAATTACCTCTAATATATTCCCAAGGTTCACTAAGGTGTAACCTATTAAAGATTTTTTCTTCTTTAGCTCTTTTATTACGATTAAGAAAGTGAGATATTTCTCTAGCTATTCTTTGAGAATCTGGATATTTAATTTCATCTAGAAATTTCCTTATTCTAAATATTTGGGCTAGGTTACTTCGCATCTTTAAGAAGCTCTAATTGTATTCCCTCTCTGATATCATCTAGCATTTCTTCTATTTCGCCACTTAGAACAGATTCTAGATTATGCCATGATTTCTTTACTCTGTGATCTGTAATTCTATTTTGTGGGAAGTTATATGTTCTAATCTTTTCTGCTCTCATACCACTCCCTATTTGAGATGATCTCATATTAGATCTTTTATCTGCCTCTTCCTGTCTTTTCTTTTCATACAATCTTGATCTTAGTAATGCCATAGCTTTCTCTTTGTTTTGACTCTGATGTTTTGTTTCTTGGCAACTTACAACTATCCCACTAGGGTAGTGAGTTATTCTTACTGCAGAGTCTGTCTTGTTTACACACTGCCCACCGGCTCCAGATGCTCTCATAACGTCAATTCTTATATCTTCGGGTATAATCTCCACATCAATGGTTTTAGCTTCAGGAAGGATAGCTACAGATGCTGTTGAGGTATGTATTCTTCCGGAAGATTCCGTAGTAGGTACTCTTTGTACTCTATGAACCCCACTTTCATACTTTAACTTCTTATATACATTCTTACCCTCTATCTTTGCAATTATCTCTTTATATCCACCTCCTTCAGTAATATTGCTATCAATTGTTTGTATATCCCAACCATTCTTAAGAGCAAAGCTCTTATACATTCTAAAAAGATCAGCAGCAAACAAACTAGCTTCATCTCCACCAGCACCTGCCCTTATTTCTAATATTGCAGATCTATTATCATCTTCATCATGAAATTCTCTCTCTATTTGTATCTTCTCTATCTCTTTCTCATACTCCTTAATATTTTCTTCAGATTTCTCTATCTCTATCTTAATCATCTCTATCATCTCAGGATCTGTTTCCTCTTCTAACATCTTCTCTGCCTGTTCAAATGTCTCTACTTCTTTTAAAAGTTTCTCTATTGCAAGCGAAAGTAGGGTGTAGTAATTAAGATCTACACTTACTTGGGATATATTCTCTCCTGTACTGTGTGCAGTCATTAATTTCTTCTCTAATGATTCTTTCTGTTTCTTAGCACTACTTGTGGAGTATTTCTTTTTTAATGCATTTATGTCCATATCTATGGATGATACCATTTAAATGAGTATGTTTGGAGTGTGTTACTTAGAAATGTTTGCGTTTGCAAGCATA
>JBBADY010000029.1:0-9792 GCA_041656215.1 Candidatus Dojkabacteria bacterium
ATATACATTACTAATATGCATATCAGTACTACCTACTACCATTGTTGATGGGAATGTATATTGTGGTTTCTGAACAGAGAGAGTATATACATCTGCTTTAATATTACCTCCAAACTCTCCATATGTTCCTGTTACATCAGTGTGTACTAGTTTATCTCCACTATATATTCTTACAATGGCCTGTTTTATTGGTTCCTTTGTAATTGAGTCATATACATATCCATACTCTTTATCTCTTTTTCTCATACCAATTATGTAAGGGATACCAAGTAGAATCCTCATGAAGTAGTAAGGTATTAGTGGTACTGAGAGAGTGAGTAGGGAGAGTGATATTAATTTTACAGCCCAGTTTGCTACCTGTGTTGCAGATATGGCTTCTCCATCCCTATCTTTTTCTATTTCTTTAATATTTTCCTTAATTCTATCAATTATTGGAATATCAGAATCCTCTTCCTTACAGCTATTTACATCTAATGTACATTCAACTGTACATATACCTGTACTACCATCTTCACACATATATGTCTCTGTATTAGCATAGTCACACTCCTCTCCTTCATCTAGTACTCCGTTACCACAGAGATTTTCTTCTGTAGTTGGGTCTGTAGCTTTAGGAGGCCTGTGAGGTTTAACAGGAGGTTGTGTAGCTTCACCTGTGTTTGTAGCACTCATTACGTTTGACCAGAGACTGCTTGTACAATCAGATACAGCTTTTACTCTAAAGAAGTACTCTGTATCTTCTTGAATACCTGTTACAGTAAATGTATTAGTATCTTTTAATACTGTTTGAGAACCGGTAGTAAAGTTACTGTTTGATAGGCCGTATTCTAGTGTATAGCTTTGTACTGTTGGATCAGCTAATGTAGCGAAGTTTACTGTGAATGATTTATTTGTATTAGGCTTGATACTAGTTATTTGTGGTGCTTTATCATTAATCTTGATATCACATTGGTCATCTTTTTTCTCAGGATATGCAACGTAAGAGAGTTTAAGTGCATCTATGATTGGAGAGGAACCACTTCTAAGTATTATTTTAAGCTTCAGTTTATAGTCTGGTGTTGGGAAGTTAACTCTTTGACCTTGTGTAATAGGGAACCATGTTACTCCTGAGTCATTAGAGACTTCATATGTAACAAGATCATTAAGTGTATATTGACTACCATTTGTTACAGCTCCAAGAACTTCCTCTAGGTCAATGTAGTTTATAGCTAAGATACCATCTGGTGGAATAGGGAGCATCTCTATTGTATTTAAACTTTCAAATGATCTTGTGAGGGTAATCTTTTGCACTCCCTGTGCTTGACTTACTATATAGAGGGTATCATCTCCACGGAGACTAAAGAATGCTCCTGAGCCACTCCTATTCAGATGTGTAGGAATTTTATATACATAGTGTGTATCATCTAGATCATCATCTGGAGTAAAGTTGTACTCTATGCCTCTAAGATATCCATTCGATGTCATAAACCAAAGTTCATCTCCAACAGGGTATGTACCTGGGATTATAACCATATCTGTTACAGTATCTTCTTGTACAATAGGGTCGTTTTGAGAAATAACATCTGTCATTGTATCGTCTAGTATGCTAGGTGTATTCTTAGAGTCTATTCTTACTAATCTTCCAACCCCACCTAGCCAGTAATACCCATTGTAATCCTTAATTATTGAGAATTTGCCCCATGAATCGTAATATCGACATGAATCATTCGCTTTATTCTCTGGGTCTCCACCATCGCTACATATCCATGTACCTCCGGTGTACGAAGATGCAATAAATATATTTAATTCTTGATCGAGGAGCAAACCTACCATGTCAGGTATTGTATGATATTCACTTTTTCTTTCATTATAGAAGAGATTATCAGCGACTCCCCATGTTACATATGTATCATCAGAGAGATCCATTACTGTTTTCTTTGTATCAATCCAAATTATAAATTCACCACTATCAGCATCTGCTCTCGCAAATATTGCTAGTTTATTATTCCTTGTATCTACATCTACAAACATAAATTCGTTGTGATTCTCAAACCCAGTTTTATCGGCATAATCAACATAGGTATCATCACTGATATCCTCAGGGGTGTTATTTATATCATAGATATAAGTATTTCCCAGGACGAGATATCTCTTGCCATCATATTCAAACTCATTTATTTTTCCTGGCTCTACATCTCTTGGCAATTTTGGATATCTTGTATATGTATTATTATCAATATTGTAATACATAAAGGTACGGTCATTATTAGAAATCCAAAGATTGCCATCTACTGAGTCAGAGCTCTTACCACGATATTCTCCATATTCGTACCCAAAGTCGTTGTTGTTAGTAAACACAACCTGCTCCTGTTGGAAGTTTACAGCTTGTCTAAGCCTTAATATTCCATTTCCCCAAACACCATCTGAGAAGAGTTGATCGTGATAAGTATGTGAATTAAAATCCTCTTCTTTTACTAATACAGTAGTATCTGGTTTAGGATTTATCTCATATATTGTGAAATATTCAATTCGGTTTGTATCATTATCCTCTGTGCTATTTCCAGAAGCATCTGCTGCTCTAATTTCTAATTTATAATCTCCTTGAGTCAGACCTTCAAGTCTTAGATAGAATTCCTCTGTAGGTTGGTCGAAAATATTCTCTATTCCTAATGGGATGATTGGATTCCAAGTTCCAATCTCTCCTGAAACCCAAGATTCATCTTTACCAATTCCTTTCTCTAATTTGTATTCAATAGAAGCAATAGCACTTATGGTATCTATTGGGTTGTCTTTAACATATCCTCTTACTCCAGGATTAGTATCTACCGTTTCACTTGGGATTATAGAGTGAGCAAATATCTGTGGAGGAGTTGTATCTTGGGCCTCTACATAGAATTGGTAATATGGCATTGCTGAAGGAGAAGAGGTGTAATAGCTTGTGTACCACCAATGGCCTGGAAATAGAGATTCAAATCCATTTGTATCTTTAGCTCTTGTGTATAGGTACCAAATAGTATCAGAGAGATTTACTGCATTAATTCTTATCACAACCTCTTTATCTCCCCAATTACCCTCTGTTGGATTGTCAACATATATCCACTCTCTATCAGCGATATGTATAAAATCCGGTTCAGGGATATCCCAAGAGCCAGACATATTAAAGAAGAAGTATCCAAAAGATTGTACTCCTGTCTGGTCAGTAATGGTTATCTCAAACTCTTGATTTGGATCATTTGTAATTCTCTCAGGATCACTTAATTCTGTGAACGTTATCTGAGGAGCTCTTGCATCAGTAATAGAAAAGATTTTTATATCTCCTATTTCACCTTTAAATTTATCACCACCTGAAGCTAAAGCACCTACTGTGATGGAAGAGGATGATGCTGGTAATGAAAAGTATTTTCCATTGTCATATACCGAAGGAGAGTTATCATTAACCTTAATTGTAGCTGTAGAATCAAGATTAGCGAAAGAGAACAGTACATGGTTCCACTCTCCTGCTGTTAGAAAAGCTTTAGTATCATTGTATCCGACCTCTTTTATCTCTCCGCCTGTATTAAGAATTCCTCTAACATTGTAGTTTCCTTCTGCAGTAACATGTATTTTAATACCCCATACAATAGAGGATTCTGCAGCATTTTTAGATATTATAAAATAGTCTGTATTGATATTTAGTCCTATTTCTGGTTTCAGCCACATATCTACTGTAAATTGACTACTTTCACTGTTAAAGTTTAAGAGTCCAGAAGTATCCTGTACTTCAAAATGTGTATTTCCATCAAAAACTTTTGTAATAGAGCCTGTTGTTAAGTTTGATGAAAGAGTACCGATTCCATCTAAAGTACCATTAGGTAGATTAGCACTATAATCTATTAACTCTTCTGCTTTATCAAAACTCCACCATACTTCTAATGAATTAGTACTATCTCTTGTAATATCGAAGATACCATAGGAGTTGTTTGCAAGGTATGAAGCAGGATCTCCATACCCATATCTTATTTCATATGTAGTAGTAGAAGACTCAGGTATATTTGTAATTGAACATGAGAACTCCTCTGTTGGACTATCACAAGGAGCTAGATTGCATGTACACTCTTTCCAATTCAGATTTTCTCCTTGCCCCTGTACATACTCTCTATACTGTATTTGAGCTATATTATCACTTGTATTTGTATTTACAGTACCTTGCAGTATATAAGTACCAGAGGTAGCTAATACTGAAGTGTTATTTAATATAACAGGAGGCTCAGGAATAGTGAGATATTCACTATATATCTTTACATTATCGATATATTCATTAAAAGGTTCGTAATAGCTATCTTGTCCCATTCCACCAATAACTAGAGGTCCGGTAGAAGGAGCAAATTGTCTTAATGAGATATCGATATCCGTTGTTACAGTTTTAACATTAGTACCATCAATTGAAGCAGTAAGCTCTCCTGTTAAAGCATTCCAATCACACCCTACGGTTCTCCATTGATCTACAGGAATTATCTCGTCACTTACTACAGATACGGTTCCTCCAAGAGTAACTACTGAACAGAGTAGGTTGGTAACATCTGAAGTTCCTACTTTCCATTGAGGCTCTCCCGCTTCGGATAATGTTTTAACTACAATAGATCTAGCTACATCTCCTTGTACTCTTTTTACAGATGCTTCAGTTCTAAAATGTACTAACTTATCCTCGTAATCATTAAAGTCAAATCTACTAGTACCGTTATCTTGGAAAAACAGTCTACTCATATCTTGAAAATCCCCAGCATCACCGTATAGGCCAGTAGTAGTATGTATTGATTCAATAGGGTTGGTTTCTCCACTGTATGCAAACCAATTAGTTAGAGTCCCAATAGTATCAATGTGACTATTATTCCTTTCGAGCCTCAAGAGGGTTCTTAATTGCAAACCTCCAAAGTCATCTGCTTCTACCTCTGCATATCCAAAGTTTTCTACTGCTGTTACATTATTTAATTCATCTATACCTCTTATTTGATATGTATTTGTAGAGAGATCTGCTAAAGGTCCTGTCCAACAGGTGAAATCATAGATATTTAATCCCTTTTTATACACATTCTCTATTTGTGCTGCTGTGAGTTCAGAATCAAACATATATAGCTCATCAACGCTACCATTGAGATATTCACCGACTCCTGTACTTGTTCCTACTCTTGGTAATCCGGTCCCAGTATTAGGAATTGCAGTGTTTGTTCCAACCTGTATACCGTTTTGGTAATAGGTCATTTGACCTTCATCATCAAGGGTTATTGCCAAATGGACCCATTGATTTAGAGGAACATTTCCAGCACTAGGGTGAATCCCCCATAGATGAGGACCGAAAGTTCCATCATCATATATTGCTAACCCCCATGATTGATTTTCTTCAGAATTACCATAATGAAATACATGGCTTATCCATTGTTGAAACCTATTAAGTTTAACCCAACCTGCAATGGTACGTGCTCCACTTCCCTGTGGAAGTAATCTAGATCCATCCCAAACCTCTATCATGCCATAATCTCCAGTAAAACTTCTAGCATTTCCAACAATACCTCCTGTAGGGGTTGCATTTATTGGATTTCCTTCAAATTCTGTAGTGCTACTGTCTACTAAGGAGCCAGAAGTTTCATCCATACTAAAGGCCATTATAGGAGTAGGTATGGATTCTCCTGTTGTTAATGGAGTTATATTGCAGCTATTCCATGACTCATTATCAATTCTACTTATCTCTACATTTGAAACTATATTTGTACTCATTACTCTCCCATTTATTGGTGTAGAAAGTAGGTCTTTTTTAAGTGTAAAAGAATCATTTATATTAATAGAAGGGGGAGTATTAGATTGTAGTGTCTCAGAATATACCTTTAAGTTATCTATTAATCCTTGGAAATTGGCATCTCCAGTGGGTCTTGCTCCTATTCCAACACTATCTGCAGAAGCACTAATGGTTCCTCCTGCATCTATTTCATCAACGAGGATATCTCCTATGTATGCTTTTAGGGTGTGCTCTCGTCCATTCCATTCACAAGCTATTTTATTCCACTGGTTATTTGTAAGTTTTGCACTTGGACCTGTGATTACATCTTTTTGATCTCCATTTACCCATACTGCACAATATAGCCCCCCTTCATGATCAATTCCCATTGCCCATGAGTTCTCATTATCTTCACTATTATTTTTTGCTATTATTCTTGAATAGTGATTGGCTTCTGAAGTGAAATCAGAGGAGAAAACCATAGCCTCTGTTTTGAAGTGTGCACTATCACCATCAAAAGAGAAATTTCCATCATTATCATTTAAGGATAAATAACCATTAGTACTATTAGCCGCGTATCTTATCTTTCCATTCTCATCCCATCCCATATTATGATAATCTGCTGTCCTATTACCAATATTATCTTTTTCTTTAGGGTCGACATCAAAAGTCCACATCGCTTGTAAATCTAGTCCTCCATCAAAGTCAGTTTCAAGTTGAACAAGAGCAAATGTTTCATTACTACTGGTATCTGTAGTTTTAATATCAAAAGCATATGTCTGAAGATCTGTAAGTACATCATTAATAGGGCAAGAGAAATCGTAAGGATCTCCTTGATAGAGATTACATAAAGTCCAGTTATTCTCTCCTGCCTTACTAATATGAACTGTATCTATTACTGCGTTGCCCCCGATTGTCCCATCAATCAAGTTATCATCTTGATAGATAGTTGTTTGAAAAGGATCTGTTACTATTTCTGCTTGTGCAGGTGGAGTAACACCTGTTAAATCTGTAATCTTTACCTCATCAACAAGGATTTTATTACCACCCCATCCATCAGGTGGATAACCGTTTATCATTAAAGGCCCATCATTGGGTACTATACTTCCTGTACCATTATATACTGAGCTGTTGACTTCAATTTCATTAATATATGCTCTTAATGTTGAGCTTGTAGTATCCCACTCACACGCTATTTTATTCCATGTATTAGTAGTAACTAAACCATCTCCACCTCCTAAATGTAAACTAGATTCATCATCAAACCATATTGCACAATATATTCCTCCTCCACCAAGCCCATTCGTAGATAAAAGCCACGAATTCTTTCCTCCTGCAGTTTTTCTTGCTACAACTGGCCTATCACCAACATTAAAATCTGTACCATATACTAAAGCTTCTACTTTAAAGTGAGAGTCTGCTTGGCTAAATGCAAAGAGTCCTCCAGTATCGTTATACGTTATACCTTGTACAGGATCTGGGTATGTTAAATCAGCAGATTTTCCAAATCCGTAATATGTATTCTCTGATTGAATCGCATGACCACCAACTAAATTACAATCTAGTCCATTATTATCTTCATCTTCCCAATTTGTATCATTATCAAAGCTCCATAGGTATGTAGGAATTGTTGTATTATCAATATATAACCCATCGTTATACACTGAATAATCGAGCATTGTAGCTGTTATGTAGTAAAGATATACTCCCTCCCGAGGAAGATTTAACGTTGAACAGGTAAAATCCCATGTATTAGCAGCTACCTCCTGATATGTACATGACTGTGTAAATCCATCTCCATCGGATAAATCTATTGTATCTGGTGTTGAGCCTGTAATAACTGTACCCGTCACATTATCTGTACCTGGTGTTGTTACTGTTAATACTCCCCTTGTTGTATTTGTAAAAGTAAGAGATTCCTCAATTATCTTTCCATACTCTAAATATGAACAGAAATCAGTAGTAGGAGTAAAGCCTGTTTCAAAATAACCTTCGGTATTTGTAACACATTCAGAAGTTGTAGTGTATGAAGTACAAACACTGTTACAATTCGAATCAGGATAGTCAGAAAGGGAATTTTGAGTTGTACAGGCTCCTATACACATCTGGGTATTTGTTTCTAAGTGAGAGCACCACAGCCCTGGTTGAGGATAGTTATGCCCATAAGCTTGGCTTGCTTGTGCGCATCCTCCATTGCTTCCAAATCCTTCATCATATCCGTAATATCCGTAATCATAAGGGTTACAAAAAGTAGAGCAATCCATATCATATCCCGCTCCAAGCTCAGTAGTACAGGCGGTATAACATGAGCCAACCTCATCTCTGAAATCTAAATATGAACAGAAAGAAGTGCTAGGAGTAAAATCATAACCTCCCTGTAAATAAGCTCCGTAATTATTTTCGCAGCCATACTTATCATTATAGGCAGAACAAAGACTTCGGCAATTATATTCTACGTCTGTTGCATCAGGATTTTCAGCAATACACCCTCCTATACACATCTCTACATCCATCTCTACATATGAACACCACTGCTCAGTATTTCCCTCAGGATAGCTTTGATATGCACAGCTATTCTCATAACCGTAATAACCGGAACTGTATGGATCACAGAATCTTTCACAATCACCATAGTAGTTACCAGTATAATCTGTACATGTAGATATACATGCAGGAATATTGTCTGCCGCCAAAAGACTTATCTTGAATGGATTATAGGTTGAGATAATTGTAGTAAGTAGTAAAAGAGAAAAAAGTATAAGAAATACTTTATATTGTTCTATTCTTTTTATCACAACCAAGGGCAGCTCAATTAATATAAAAGCGAGAGACGGGATTCGAACCCGCGACCTTCTCCTTGGGAAGGAGACATTCTAGCCAACTGAACTACTCTCGCAATCCTCTTAGTATATTATCTCTCAAGAGGATAAAATTCAATTGGTTATTTTAATTTAAAGAACAGATGATTTTATATCATTCCAATCATCATTTAACTTTGTTCCAATCTGTTTTGCAACATCTGCTGTTACTACTCCATCTCCTTTAATTTCATCAACAATCTTAGCTACTAGCTTCTTGTAACCATCTATATCAATATTCTTACCTGTCTCTTTTATATCCTTTATCTTTTTGTTTAACTGTCTTCTAGCTTTCTTGTAGTAGTCCTCTGCACTATCTACACTCTCTTGTGCAAACTTTTTAATATCTGCTCTTGTTTCAGATCCTGCTTTAGGTGCAAGAAGTATTCCTGCTGTAAGACCTACTGCAGTACCGAAAAGTAAACCTTTGAAAAAATCTTCTGATGAACTCATATTTTTATGAATAACAAATTAATATATTTATATGGTACATGAGATTTTTAAAAATTTCCAGAATTATAATTTAAACCTTTTAATTAAGGTATATCCTAATGAAAGAAATAGCGCTATTGCTATAAAAGAGAAAAGAATTGAAAATGGAGAGATAGTCGGGGAGATAATTTCTTGAGTTTGAATAGGCTCACTCTCCATTACTACTTCCTGTTGAGTATTCTCTATTACATCAGTACTTTCTTCCTGTGCATAGGTATTACCTAACAGTGAGAAAGATATTAAAGGGAGTATACAAATTGCTATTATTACTGTTCTCATAGTAATATCATATATCATATTTATACATATTTGTACTATGCAATTTCCTGATATTGAATTAGAAAGTAAGCTTTGGAATAAAGGTTTTAAATATATAGTAGGTATTGATGAGGCAGGAAGAGGACCACTTGCAGGACCTGTATGTGCAGGTGCTGTGGTTATTAATAGTGATACTAAACTTCATCCTTTTGTTAGAGATAGTAAAATGATGAGTGAGAAGAAAAGAGAAGAGATATTTGAGTATATAAAGGAGAGCTCTGTTGCATACGGTATATGTATGATAGATTCTGTAATTATAGATGAGCTGGGTATACAGGAGGCTGTTAAAATGGCTATGGAGGGTGCTCTTAAGCAGGTAGAGGATATGATTAAGTGTAAAGCTGATTACCTTATTGTAGATGGTAGTAATGTTAGTACAATATCTGGATATCATAT
>JBBADY010000030.1:0-9714 GCA_041656215.1 Candidatus Dojkabacteria bacterium
CTTACTATCCTGTTCATACTCTGCTAGTAAGTCAAAGTTAATAGCGGAGGTTTGAAGTACAAGTGCTACAGTACCAGTTTTTGTAATAACTAAATCATCAACTATCTCTCTTACTTCGAGATGATCTTGCGTAGATGAAGTTGTTCTTGCTCTTGCATTTATATCCATTACTTTAGCGTTATCTTTAAAGGTAATTTACTCTGATTAGATGATACAACTATTCTTAACTTCGGTGCTCCTGAAATTGGACCTTCAAACTCTACTGTATATATTCCTTCAGGATATATTTTATTAGTTAAGAAGTATCCATTAGGACCAGTCTTATTAGCATACAAGATTTTACCATTAGAATCCTTAAGAAAGGCATTTATACCAGAGAGCGGTTGATTATCTTTAGTACATAGCCAGATATTAATATTGCCGGGTAATTGATCAACACTCTTTATTGGAAACTGAAACCTAGAGATATTTTCATCTGTAATAGTGAGATACTCTTCTGTAGAAGTAATTACCTCTTCTGTTTCTTGTACTACCTGTGGTGTAGTTGTAACACTCTGTGTACTCTCTACAGCTAATATATCATCGCCCTCTTTCTCTTCAAATATTTCTGCCTTTTGTTGCTGTGTAAGATCTGAAGCTCCTATTACCTTCTTTTTACTTTCATCCACTGCATTAACCTGAGGCTTTATCCTTTGCTCTTTCATAGTTTCATTTAGCCATACTCTCTGTGTAGGTTTATTTATTGCAGAGAAGAAATTTATAATAGCTTTATCTGCAGGTAAATCATTAATTGGTACAAGTGCTAAGAAAGCTCCTATACCTGAGAGTATTGCAAAGAGAGGTATACCAACAATACCAGGAATATCTCCTCCAATGGAGAAGTAGAGGAAGATAGAGCCTGTACCTATACCTAAAGCTAAATATGCGAACTCTTTTAATGTAAACCTTGTGAAGAGTTTAAACTCGATATCTAATACATTTTGTGGAATAGGATGTTGTCTCATTATTCAGGAATAGTTTACCAGAATTATCAATAATAGTGGAGGGTAATACTTCTTAAAAGATGTTGTACCTGCTATCATATCCTGTAATGTACAGTAAAGAGCTAAAAGAAATAGTAGAGGAGTTAGTACTCTTTAAATCTAATATGGGGCTAAAACTCTCAATTAAAAAGCTTCAATATATATGGGGTAAGGGAATTATAAAGGGGTTAGATGAGAGTGTATTAAATACTCTTGAAAGAGGTACAAAAGAAGAAAGTTCTAATATTACACAGAAGAAAATACTGATTGCGAATGAGAGAGTAAAATCTTTATTAGTATCTAACTGGGTAAGATTTATAGGGATATCTGGTTCTGTAGCTGCAGGTTTTACAAAAGAGAAAGATGATATAGATTTATTTATTGTTGTTAGAGATGGTAGTGCATGGATATATAGGGGGATATTAACATTAAGAAATATATTTAACCATATAGCTAGGACAAGTAGAGATGGTAATACTGTTAAGGATTTGTTATGTATAAATTTTATAGTTGAAGAGAGAGGCTTAGAGCTTGAATCTGATATATTTAATTTCCATGAGCTTATGTATCTTATACCTCTTTACAATGAGAGATATCTTAATCATATTTACAGAAAGAATAGATGGTTACTTACTAAGTATTTCATCAACAAAGAATTAGTAGTAAGTAGGGAGAGAGAGCTTAAGAGAGTGAATATCTTCTTAATGATTATTAATTGGTTTGCATATATAGCCCAAATTCTCTTTATGATACTTTCAGGTCATAGGCCAGAGATAGGTAGATTACTTAGTAATTACAAAGAGGGTAGGATAGAGTTCTTTCCTAAGGGGTATAAAAGTAAGGTAATGGAAAGTGTAATAAAGAAATAGAGATTATATCTCTCCATTTAAATGTATTAACTGCGCATCTTTTAATATACTCTTCGGTAATGTTTTATAATCTATTACAGTGATAAATGTTTGTTGTCTATCTAGAAACTTCTTCTCAAAGATTCTTTCTGTATTTGATATATCTAACTCTGATGCAATATCATCTAGTAAAAGAATAGGGTAGAAGCCTGTTTTGTTATTTACAATCTCTTGTGTATGGAATATAAGCTTCCCTATTGCTAATCTCTTCTCACCTCTTGATCCAAATTTTCTAATATCCATACCTAAAGATATCTCCCAATCATCTCTATGTGGTCCTATGTTTGTATATCCAGTAGCTATATCTTTTCTCTTACTATCTTCTAAATTCTGTATTAAGGTTTCTGTTAAATACTCTTTATTGTTTAATTTTCTTTTATCAAATAGAAAGCCGGTATTATACTTTATCTCATATCCATCTTTAGATAGCTCTCTTGCTAGCTGTATTCTGTTTTGTAAGATGGGAATAGAGTGTAGTACCATCTGATTACTCCAGAAGTTTAACTGAGGGTCATTTATTGCCAAGACTCCTTTATCATAGAAGAGTTTTGCTAATCTTTTTAAGTATGCATTTCTCTGTCTTAATACCTTCTTAAAATTCTTTAAGTCATCTTCATACTCATAGTTATATTTCTGTATAGTGTCATCTAAGAAATCTCTTCTTTGTGAAGATGAAATCATTAGTAGCTCTATCTTCTCTGGATTAAATATAGTAGCGCATCTGTCCTGAAAGAAGGTTTTACTTCTTACACTCTTACCATCAATCTTGAATATTCTCTTCCCTATATCTTTAAAATATACATAGCTTTTCTCATCCTTTTTAATCTCTATTCTAGTATGCGAATCTATTTCTGTTTGCTGTGTATTAATAAACTCATCTGTAGATGCCCATGGCGATTTACCGTTACTAATGATATACAGAGCTTCTAGTACAGAGCTTTTACCTTGAGCATTACTTCCATGAAAGATTGTAATATTGGTATTAAATTTAAAGTTTTTATCTTTAAATTTCCTAAAGTTTTTTACTACTAATTCCTCTATCATTATGTCTTAAGGATACTTAAAAATGCCTCTTGTGGGATATTTACTTGACCTACCATCTTCAATCTCTTCTTACCTTTCTTCTGCTTCTCTAAGAGTTTTAATCTTCTAGTGTAATCACCTCCGTACAGTTTAGCAGTTACATCTTTCCTGAATGCTCTTACATCCTCTCTTGCAATTATCTTAGCCCCTATGGCAGCTTGAAGCGGTATAGGGAACTGCTGTCTAGGTATTTCTCCTTTCATTACTTCTAGAAGCTTAGAGGCTTTTGATTGTGCTAATTCTTTGGTCTCTAGGAAGCTTAATGCTTCTATTTCTTCATGATTAACAAGTACAGCTACTTTTACTAAATCTACAGGGAAGAAATCTATCAATTCATACTCCATAGAGGCATATCCACTAGATTTGTTTTTAAGTTGATCAAAGAAATTAGAAACTAAACTTGCTAATGGCATATCATACTCTAAAACTATATATTGATCCTTTAGCTGTATATTTCCTGATTTCGCTATTATATATTCTGTATTAACATACTGACCTCTTTTAGATTGGCATAGCTCCATTAATACTCCCATATACCTATCTGGAGTCATTAACTTTAATCTTACCCACGGTTCTAATATCTCTGATATTTCAGATGGATCTGGTAACTCTTGTGGTGTTTGTATTGTTATCTTCTCTCCTGTTATCTTTCTGACTTCATACTCTACAGTAGGTGCTGTTATTATTAACTCTACATCATGCTCTCTTTCTAATCGCTCTTGGATAATTTCCATATGTAGTAGACCAAGAAAGCCACATCTAAATCCTGAACCTAAGAGATTAGATCTTTGGTCTGTAAATGTTAATGAGGCATCATTCATACTTAATTTGTTTAACCCTATCTTAAGAGGTTGGTAGTCATCTGGTGTAACTGGAAAGAATGTAGCAAAGACATTTGGTTTAGGAGTTCTGTATCCTTCTAGGGCTTCAGTCTTAGGGCTATCTGATATTGTATCTCCTACTGTGAAGAAGCTAATATCTTTAAATCCAGTCGCTATATATCCTACCTCTCCTGTATCTAAGTGTTCTGTTTCTTCCAGATTGGGTGTAAATATTCCAACCTCTGTTGGCTTAAATACTTCTTTCTTTTGTAATATGTATAGGTCTATTGATTTACCAGGAGTGTATACAATCTTTCCATCAAAAACTCTAACAGCAACAACTACACCTCTATGTTCATCATAGAAGGAGTCAAAGATTAAACTTTTTAAAGGTGCATCCATATCACCCTGTGGAGCAGGGCATATCTCTACTATTCTATCAAGAAGTAATTCTACACCCTCTCCTGTTTTCCCAGATACTTTTATTATCTCCTCTTTTCTAAATCCTAGTAGGCTTTCTAATTCCTGTTCTCTAGCAGCAATATCTATATTAGGTAAATCTATTTTATTTATTACAGGTATTAGTGTTAAACCTAAATCTAGCGCCTTCTGTGTATTAGAGATTGTCTGTGCTTGTACTCCTTGTGATGCATCAACTAGAAGTATTGCAGCTTCACATGCTGCTAGAGACCTTGAGACTTCATATGAGAAGTCTACATGTCCTGGTGTATCTATTAGATTGAGTTGGTGTTCTTTCCATATCATCCTACACGCCTGTAGCTTTATAGTGATGCCTTTTTCCTGTTCTAAATCTAATCTATCTAATACTCTAGAATCTCTCTTATCCCTAGAGATATCTATATGAGCAGCTTCAAGCATTCGATCTGCTAATGTAGATTTCCCATGATCTATGTGAGCTATTATGGAAAAGTTTCTAATTTTGTTTAAAGCTGTGTTACCCATATGTATAATACGGGGTATTATATCCTATTTCTCTAACTATTGAACCTCTTTTATGTTTAATTCGAAGTCTTCTTCAAATCTAACATCTGAAAAACTCTCTATGTAAAGATATATTACATATGTTTCCTTAGGTCTAAGAGTAATCTTTTGAGTTAGAAGATTACCGTTGGGTTCCTGTAGTCTATATCTCTGTTCTTCAATGATTATTCCAATATCTGAGTTTGTAGGTATAGAAGTACCCCCATATATTTCTAAATTAACATCTTCATCTTTATCGTTTACTATCTCTAGAATAGGTTTAGAGTAGCTATCTGCTTCTCTTTTTACTAACTTAGTTTTATATGTATATATATCTTCATTACTATCTATTCTTTCATTTAGAAAGATTAGATGAGACCCCCCTATTATATTTACTTTTAATCCTGAACTGTTTGTTACTCCTAATACGTTTAAATCTTTTATTTTTTTTGTAATTGGTTGTAGATTAACAACCGTAATAGCAGGGATGATGAAAAGTAGAGCTAGTAACCCTAATGCTATTGGTTCTAATACTAAGGCTAATGTTTTTTTAACTTTGTTCTCTTTCATATTTATTAATAGTATCTCTTATTATCAGGATATACATTATTACTTTCAATTTCAAATGTTTTTACAGCTCCAACTCCACAGAGGAATGCAAAGGAACCTGCAAGAATTCCAACCCATGTATATGTACTGTCTTGCAATACATTTATTACAACAATGGAGGATGCTACCCAGAGGAATGCACACCAAATGAAGATTTTAAGAAAGGTTGTATCATCCTTTGTAATCCACTGTAAGATATTAAACTTAGTTACCTTTACAATGGTTTTAGGATTGCCTACTGTAGATTGAAATATTGCTGTTTTAAATATGAAATATGCAGTTGGTATTGCTAAGAAAAGGAACATTGAGAGATCAGAGAAAGAGTTTACAAAGAGTGTTACCGCTTTATCTTCAAAATATATTTGTGTTGAGAATATACCATTAAGCTCATTACCAACTTCAATGGTAAGGCCATATATGGCACTAGTTAAGAATATTCCTAGTACTTTCCCCGCAATCATTAAAATTGCAGGAAACAGAGAGTTTTTAAGCGCTCTTTTTAGCAGTTTTGACATTATCTATGGACAGTTTGTTAAGTTGAATTGCAAGTCTAGACTTCTTACGACTTGCTGTACCCTTCTTTATAACATTTTTCTTAGCTGCCTTGTCAAGAACTTTATTTGTTTGCTTTAAAGTTTTCTCTGCAGCCTCTTTCTCTCCTGTACTTACTAACTCTTGGAATCTTTTTACAGACTTCTTAACTCTTTTCCTTAACCTATCATTATGAAGAGTTCTTCTCTTTGTCTGTCTTAAGTCTTTTATCGATGTTTTTAGATTTGGCATTAGATAAATATATTTAAAATGATTCAATATTGCGTTGTATTATATCTGTTAAGGTTATGTTTGTAAACAAAATATTAAATTGATACACTAGATTATATGCATAGTATCAATACAAAGAAAGTTATTGGTTTTTCCCTTCTCTTTATAATACCTTTTTTGACGATTTTTTCTACACTGTATCTACTTTTAAAAGAGGATGAAGTTAAGGGAGTACAGATAGAGAGGGTAATGTCTGTACAGGAACCATATGTTACAAATTTAATGCCAAAGATTGCGAATGTAAATGAAGAGTATGTTTTCGTTCCAAAGATTGTAGCAAGTGATTTTAGTAATGTATCTATTACTATTCAGGAGGGTCCTGAATGGCTATGGGTAGATGGGGAGGGTGTTTTAAGAGGTTATCCATTTATTGGAGATATTGGTACATACAAGGTTGTTCTTAAGGTTGAAGATGAGGTAGGTAGCTCTACAATAACGGAATATGTTATTGTAATAGATGATGAAGAGTAAAGGTTTGTTTCTAATAACTGTAGTTACTGTACTCTCCCTTGTAGTAGGGCTATTTGTATTTAGAGTATCAGGCTCTAATAGCTCTGTATCTATAGAGGGTTGTGACCCTTACAATGTTAAGATAGAGAAGGGGGAGAAAGAGAACTCTGTAGCTATATCTTGGAAGAGTAAAGCTTCATGCTCTGCATATATTATCTATGGTGGTGAGATGAAAGATTTACATTTGATAGGGATTGATTTAGAGAATGAGATAAAGGATAGGGATCATAAGGTGGTCTTAAACTCCCTTATTTCTACTAAGGTATACTTCTTCTCTATAGTTTCTGATGGTACTACCTATGGTAAAGATGGTTTGCCAATATCATTCTCTATTTCTTCTCTCTAACTATTTTCTCTTCGAAATATTTCTTTGGATTAGTATATTTGTACTTAGTCATCTCTGCATCTTTATAGATATCTGAGTTAAGGATGATTTGGGATAGTTTTACTCCTTCTGGTCTTGTATATACAACCCATGCTGTAACAAAGAGGATTATTCCTATAGTTAATCTTACAAATAGGTTATCTAATATCCCTGTAGACGGTGTAGTTGTAGGTGTTGTAGGTACTGTTGGATTGGTACAATCTTGTGCAACTATTATTGAAGCTTGTGACCTTAATGTTGCAGGATCAGATGGTATCTGAACAGGATTTACAATTACTTCATTTAGGTTCTCTCCAGTAAGAGCATTACTGTCTGCCATAGCTCTAAATACAATCGTTAACTGTCCACTAGCATCTACACTCCAAGGGGTAGATTGTTGCCATACTATTTCTTGTGTAGAGCCTATGTTTGATACTGTAGTTAAGGAGCCATCTGTAACTGAAGTCCCATTTATAACTGTGCTTTCTCCTACATATGTAAACCCTAGAGGAAGTTTATCTTTAATAGAGGTTATCTCTTGGTTAACATCACTATTATTCTTAACAGAGATGGTGAATGTTGCAACGTTATTACTCTCAACTCTCTCTACACATGATGGTGAAGCTATTTTAGAGGTAGAGAAGTTAGATTTACTTTCTGTTTCTTCTTGTGGAGTTTCTTCTACTACTGGTACTTCCTGAGAAAGAAATTCTACCTCAGTACTTACAATCCCAATACTTATATCATCAACAAAGACCTCTGCAGTAATAACTAGGGGGCCTTCATACTCATCTAGTATAGCGAAGGATTGACCTCCTACAAAGTTATCAGGGTCATACAGATTTGCTTTTGTAATGGTTACTGTACCTTTAGCACTTTCAATATTTAATCCTCCCTCTGTTGTTAATGTTTGAAATTTTGTTCCAAAGGAGAAACTTACTTTTACATTCTCACTACTTAACTGCCCAACAGAGATTGTAATCTGAGAAATCTTTGTTTTACCATCACTCTGTCTCTCAGTTGTAGCTGTAAGTGCATTTGCACCTGTACTACCACTTACATTGATATCTATAACTCTTCTACAGATTATTGAGTTAATGGAATCTCCTTTACTATCAGTAGCAGTAGCAAGAATATCAAGAGAGTTTACATCCTCAAAATCAGTAATCTTTTTATATATCTTATTACCATCTATTTTATCTGGAGTATTGGATTGTGTATTTATTTTAAAGGTGTAGTTACTGTAGCTATCTTTATCAAAAGTAGCTTCTATATTAACCTCATCTTCAGGATCTATCTTACCCGTTATTAACTTCCCATCCTGATCTGTGAGTATCATTTCCTGACATCTAGCATCAGGAATACTTCGGATGTTACAACTTTTAAACCTATCTGTTGAGGTAGAACTCTTTATTACATATTCAGAGAGTAGCTGTGTATTACAAGCTACAGTACAAGCCTGATCAGAAGCAACACTTTTTGAATTAAAAAGAAATGCTTTCTTAGGATCTCCACAATCATTAACAACAGCAGGATCTATTATGTAACAACCACAGGTAATTTGATTTTTCTGTTCATCATTTTTTACTGAATCAGCAATAGCGTAAAAGTATATGACTGCACCTATTAAAGCAACTATTAATATACCACCAACAATGAGTAAGACTCTTAAAGCTCTTTTTGTATTTCTACTCTGTGTCCTCATGTAAAGGCAGTATATCGTATATTAATGGTTATCCTTACAATAGAGTTTATGAAAATACCTATGGTGATGTCAATGAATATGTTTACAAGATAGTGCAAAGAAGAGTAAGTCCTAACTTTGGCTCTATTCTTCCAACCTTTATTTCATAATCTAAACTACTTAATTTCTCATATATTTTATTTACTCTCTCTGTTGTATATTTATGACTTGCATTTACTAATGGTCTTAATGTGAAGGGAGGTATTTTTAGTATTGAGGGCATTTCTGTATATTGAGTATTTTTCTCTATTAAGTATTTTGTCATTGTAAGGAGTCTGATATTTCTAAGTATCATGGCTATTATGTAGTGGGGATCTGTGGAATTTCTGAGAAGATTCTCTAATATTAGTAGAGGCTTACCACTCTCACTATTTATCTCATCTAGTAACTTCCATATATCTTCTTCTAATGTATCAGGTGAGAACTCTCTTATATCCTCCTCAGTTATACTATCTTTCCCTATTAGCTTTAACTTCTTTAAATTGTTCTCAAATCTCTGAGAATCGTAGTTAGAGTATGTAGAGAGGAGATTAATAGCGTTACTATCAATATTAATATCCATCTGTTTGATACTATCTTTTGCCCATGTTAGGAAAGATCTTTTATTAAATTTTGTATACTCTTCTAACTGGTTATTAGATTTAAAGAATTTCACATATCTTGTTACTGCACTTACCTTTTGGTCTTCCCATATTACTATCCTATCTGTTCTGTTGCTAGGTAGGTACTCTAAGAGGAAATTTACTATGGATTCTTTCTCTTTATTTCTATATATCCTTTTAAGGAAGATTAAACGTGAGGAGTTGAATAGGGAGGGGGAGGAGAGTAGGTCTACAAGGTCACTTGCTTT